>CAYTLI010000032.1:0-15838 GCA_964438455.1 uncultured Pseudohongiella sp. | reverse complement strand
CCAGTTGGGAGACATAATCGGCTCGCCTGACTCAAGCAACACCTGTGCACGCTGACCATCGTAGTCTGCCTTCTCCAACCGATAAATAGTTTCACCTGGCGCTATTTCTTCGGCAACGATGTAGAGAATCTGGGTAGTGAATGCTCCTCGCGTACCGGTTACCAATTCATAAACAACATTGCTGATCTCATGACCAATATCCCTGAGTTGCGCCACGCTACCGGTCAGCACTTCCCCTGCCAGTTTCATTTCGCGATTGATATCGAAAAACTCATACTGCACCTGCACGAGCTGGCTGCCAGGTGCACGATCGATCTTGCCAACGAGCAGATAGTCCTGCGCCAATACGCGCCAGTCACGGAAAAACACCTGGCTTTCTTCACTCGGCATGCTCAGCATGTTTGCCGGCGAGAGCGAACGAAATTCCCCAACCTGCTCAAGATCGTTTACCACGATCTGACTAATGTCCTCGCTGAGTACGCCACTGCCTTGCCAGGAAAATGGAACAATAGCGATGGGAATCGGATTATCGACACCCTGGGTGATCTGAATACTCAGCTCCGCCCTCGCGGCAACTGAAAATATCAGGCTGAATAAGAATGCAATTCGTAAAACCATATCAGTTCAATAAATCCTCGGGTTCAAAAATCAGGGACAAAGATCTGAAATTTGCGTTAAAAACATTTATAGGCAGGCTCTGCAATTCCGAAAATGGAGCCGCCCTGTACACTGCGTTTTCCGCTGAACGATCAAAGGCAACATCACCACTTGATTGAGTGATTGTCACGTCCAGTAATTCTCCGGTTGGCAACATCTGGATCTGCAGAATGGCTCGCATACCATTGCGGGCACTCGGAGGTCGCGACCAGTTCTCCTGCACGATCTGCTGTATCAATCCGGTTGCACTCTGCACCAGCTCAAATTCGTTGCGCGCCGCTTCAGCTGCCGCGGCTTCCGCTGACGCCTGGGCGGCACGCTGTCGCTCCAGTTCCTGTAATCGACGGCGCTCCTGTTCGGCAAGCTCCGACTGACGGCGCAGTTCTTCTGCCCTTTCCTGCTCCCGCCTTCGTTGTTCGGCCTGTTGTCGCTCCAGCTCTTCTCTCTCTCGCAGCGCAGCCTGCCGCTGCTCTTCTTCCCGACGCTGACGCTCCGCGTCCTGGCGTTGCTGTTCTTCCTGGCGCTCGCGTTCTGCTTCCTGGCGCTGGCGTTCCTGCTCCAGTTCACGCTGTCGTTGCTGCTCTACACGCCGCTGATCCTGGATACGCTGGTTCTTTACCTGCGGATTTTCATCGATAAACAAGGCCTTGATGATCGTCGGTTGCACCAACTCCAGCGAATCCGCTTGTGTCTGCGACTGAAAATAGAGCAGCAACACGAACAGCAGAGTATGAAAACTCAGCGCAGCAACTACCGACAAGGGATAGCCGTTGTAAATGATGAGATTGTTAAACACGTTGTTCATCTTTCAGCTGACATGTCAGCGCTTACAAGCCATCCAGGGGCTGGGTGATGAAATTAGGGTTTGTAACTCCTGCTGCATTCAATGTGGTAATCAGGGTAATCATTGCACCCCAGTTAGCCGCGGTGTCGCCTTCCACCAAAACCTGTATGTCCGGATTCGCACTCACTATGCGACCCACCTGTTCACCTACTGTTTCCAGGGTCACTGACTCTCGCTCATCTCCAGTTGCGCCGATGCTGAGAAAGTATTCACCCGCCGAGGTGATGGACACCACAAGTGTCTCCAGGTTTTCATCGATATCCAGCGGCTCATTATTGGCCTGAGGCAGTTCTACATCGATACCCTGGTTCAGCATCGGGGCGGTCACCATGAACACAATCAGCAGCACCAACATCACATCAATGTAGGGAACTACATTGATCTCACTCATTGGTC
Source organism: uncultured Pseudohongiella sp. (assembly GCA_964438455.1). Taxonomy (GTDB): domain Bacteria; phylum Pseudomonadota; class Gammaproteobacteria; order Pseudomonadales; family Pseudohongiellaceae; genus UBA9145. The sequence continues at coordinate 13,941 of CAYTLI010000032.1, read as the reverse complement.
TGCGCTTCTTGCGAACTATGGTATCCATGATTATTTATTGAAACGATTCAGAACTGCTTCACGAGCTATGAATCTGCCTATGCAGAATAGACGAGAATTCATCACTAAAAGTCACATAACTGCTGGTCACACTATCCAGGATGGACGAGTACCTGTTATAGGCAACAACAGCAGGTATCGCGGCAAACAGACCGATCGCTGTGGCAAACAATGCTTCGGCGATACCCGGTGCCACAACCTGCAAGGTCGCCTGTGCCTGCCCTGCCAGGCCGATAAACGCATTCATGATGCCGATCACGGTGCCAAACAGGCCAACATAGGGTGACACCGATCCTACCGTGGCGAGAAATGGCAGATGTCGTTCCAGCTTTTCCTCTTCTCTGGAATAGGCAACACGCATAGCACGCTGAGCGCCTTCCATGGTCGCTTCCTTATCCACGCTAGCCTGCTGACGAAGGCGCATGAATTCCTTGAACCCGGCGCGGAAGATATTCTCCATACCCACAATCTGCAGATTTTCCTGCTGCATCTGGGTGCCTTCCTTGTACAACTGGCTCAGATCCATGCCGGACCAGAAGCGCTGTTCAAAACTGAGAACTCCCTTGCGGGCCGCTGACAGCACCATCCAGCGCTGAAAGATAATGACCCAGGAAATGATGGATAGGATCATCAGAATCAGGAATACCATCTGCACTGCAGGACTGGCATTGAGAATCAACTCAATAGGACTGATGCCGTTATTCAATTGTGCGTCTCCAGACTGGTCAGAGAAAAGGCCAAAATTATAGGTTATGACTACAAATTTTTGCCGAAATTCCGGGGGTTTAAGGGATTTATTCGGCCAAATTGTGAAATAGTTTCGGGAAAACGCATTTAACGAAGGAAAACTAACCCGTAAACGGCAAATTCGGTCAAAAAGCTGAAGAAATATGGCCTAAAAAGGGCAATTGGGCGCCGATTCGGCCTACTCGTCCTTGTTGAACAGATCCTGGACTTGTTGGGAGGGTTTGATGCCGAGATGGCGATAGGCAAACTGGGTCACGACGCGACCCCGGGGCGTGCGCATGATAAAGCCCTGTTGTATGAGATAGGGCTCCACCACGTCCTCCAGTGTATCCCGTTCCTCGCTGAGCGCTGCCGCCAGGCTGTCGATGCCGACAGGCCCGCCCTCAAACTTCTCTACCATGGTAAGCAGCAAGCGCCTGTCCATCTGGTCGAAGCCATGTTTGTCGATATTCAACATATCCAGGGCCAGGTTTGCCGCCTCGGCGTTAACCCGACCATCTGCCTTCACCTCGGCATAGTCTCTCACCCTTCGCAACAGCCGGTTGGCAATACGGGGCGTGCCGCGAGAGCGACGGGCTATCTCGTCCGAGCCCTGGTCATCAATCTCGGTACCGAGAATACCAGCAGCGCGGCTGACAATCCGGCTCAGCTCATCCATGGAATAAAATTCCAGTCGCTGAATGATGCCGAAACGATCCCGTAGTGGAGAGGTTAGCAGGCCCGCTCTCGTCGTCGCACCAACCAATGTAAAAGGGGGCAGGTCCAACTTTATAGAACGAGCGGCAGGCCCCTCCCCGATCATGATGTCCAATTGATAATCTTCCATCGCCGGGTAGAGAATTTCTTCAATCGCCGGACTCAGACGATGAATCTCATCGATGAACAAGACATCACCTTCTTCCAGGTTGGTGAGCATGGCTGCGAGATCACCGGCTTTTTCCAGTACCGGCCCTGATGTTGTGCGAATGGCTACATCCAGTTCATTGGCGACAATATTGGCCAATGTCGTTTTGCCCAGGCCGGGCGGGCCGAACACCAGTGTGTGGTCCAGGGGCTCACCCCGCTTGCGTGCAGCGTTGATAAAAATCTCCATCTGCGCCTTCACCTCCTCCTGACCCACATAGTCATTGAGGTTTAGCGGACGAATGGCCTGCTCCTGGGATTCTTCCACCGGATCCGATTGGGCTGAGATGAGTCGTTCTTCTGTCACGGTTACAGCATGCTCTTTAATGAAAGACGGATCAGGGCTTCGCTGTCGGCCACGTCGGGATTGTCCTTCAGCACCTGGTTGATGGCGCGGGCTGCCTGTTGTGGTTTATAGCCGAGCGCCAGTAATGCAGTCTCCGCATCCTTGCTAATAGATGAAGCAACAGCGGCATCGCCGGAACTGCCTGTCACGCCACCACTGTCACTCCAGTCATCCAGGCGGTCGCGCATCTCGACGATGAGACGTTCGGCAGTCTTCTTGCCGATGCCGGGCATATTGACCATCGCAGAAACGTCATTGGCCTGAACCGTGCGCACAAACTCATCCGCATCCATACCGGACAGGATGGTGAGCGCCATCTTGGGACCAACGCCGTTTACCCGAATCAGCGCGCGAAACAGGGTCTTGTCTTTCTCCTGGTAGAAACCGTAGAGCAACTGCGCATCATCGCGCACCACGAAATGAGTGTGTAGTTGAAGTTCTTTCCCCACCTCGGGTAACTGGTAGGCAGTACTCATGGGGACCTGCACCTCATAAGTGAGACCACTGACATCAACCAGTATTTCCGGAGGCTTCTTCTCGATGAGAATGCCGCGAATACGACCTATCAAAACTTTCTTCCCAAGTGTCTGTAGCAGACGCTAACGCAGTCGCTTGCGACTAAAGGATTTCGCCCCGGCCATACGAATCAGGCTGGCGCGGGTGTTGGCGTGACAGATTGCTACTGCCAGCGCATCAGCGGCGTCTTCGGCTATGTTATCACTTAACGCCAGCAGCGCTTTAACCATATGCTGCACCTGGCCTTTTTCTGCCGATCCCCCACCCACTACTGCCTGCTTCACCTGGCGCGCAGAATATTCATCGACGGGTAGATCCAGGCTCAGGCAGGCGCTCATGGCAGCTCCACGAGCCTGACCGAGCTTCAGCGCCGAGGCTGCATTGCGTCCCATGAACACTTCTTCGATGGCGACCTGCCCGGGCTGGTGCCGGTTAATTACTTCACAGATACCGGAAAAAATCGCTTTCAGCCGCTCTGGTAATTCTCCGCTACCAGTCTTGATGCAGCCGCAATCTACATAAGTTAGCTTGTTACCGTGCACGTCGATGATGCCGTAGCCCGTGGTACGTGAACCCGGATCGATGCCCAGCACTCTCGTTACCGCTCCCATTGCAGTTCCCATCGCCGCTTCGTTGGCAGCATCATCTCACTGCAGGACCGGGGCCGCAAAAATCGGGAGGGATACAGGAAGTCAGAGCTGCTGGGCGATCTCATCGGAGATATTGGCGTTGTTGTACACATTCTGTACATCGTCCAGGTCCTCCAGATGTTCAATCAGGGTGAGCAGGGTTTGTGCCGAATCGAGGTCGAGATCGACCTCAGTGGAGGCCAGCATGGTCATTTCTGCCCGGTCCCACTCCATGTCTGCTGACTTCAGGGCATCCTGGGTCGCGCCGAAAGTTTCCAGTGTGGTGAGCACCTCGATTGTGCCATCTTCATTGCTAACCACATCATGAGCTCCCGCCTCCAGGGCAACGTCCATTAGTGCTTCTTCATCAGTACCTGTGGGAAATGTAATTACCCCGGTTTTTTCAAACAGGTAGGCAACCGATCCATTGGTGCCCAGGCTGCCGCCAAATTTGCTGAAGCCGTGCCGCACTTCGGCAACGGTACGATTCTTGTTGTCAGTCAGGGTTTCACAGAGGATTGCCACCCCACCCGGGCCGTAGCCTTCGTAGACCAGTTCTTCAAGGTTTTCACTCTCGGCAGTACCGGCGCCGCGAGCAATAGCGCGGTCGATGGTGTCACGGGTCATGTTGGCGCCGAGCGCCTTGTCGACCACCGCTCGCAGGCGAGGATTATCTTCTACACTGCCACCACCCATCTTGGCGGCAACGGTAAGTTCGCGAATAATCTTGGTGAATACCTTGCCGCGCTTGGCATCCTGCCCCGCCTTGCGGTGTTTGATATTCGCCCATTTACTGTGACCTGCCATGTGCTTACCGCCCTCCTAACTTGCGGGCTTCTCGCGCAGACGAATATTCAACTCCCTCAGCTGGGTGTTGGAAACCGCACCTGGCGCGTCGGTCAATGGACAAGCCGCAGTCTGCGTCTTGGGGAAAGCAATCACGTCGCGTATTGAAGTGGTGTCGGTCATCAGCATGATCAGGCGGTCGAAACCAAATGCGATACCACCATGGGGAGGACAGCCATAACTCAGCGCATCCAGCAGAAAGCCAAACTTCTCTTGCGCTTCCTCGTCACCGATACCTAACACCTCGAACACGGCTTCTTGCATGGCTGGCTGATTGATACGCACCGAGCCGCCACCCAATTCGGTGCCATTGAGCACCATGTCGTAGGCCCGGGATAACGCGGACAAAGGATTCGCCTTCAATTGCTCCGCATCGCAGGATGGCGCGGTGAATGGGTGATGCAGTGATGTGAGATTACCCTCGCCATCCTCTTCAAACATGGGGAAGTCGACAACCCAGAGAGGCGCCCACTGATCTTTCACCAGACCCAGGTCCCCGGCGACTTTTAGTCTCAGCGCGCCCAGGGCCTCATTAACAATCTTAGTTTTATCGGCACCAAAGAAGATGATGTCACCGGTCTCTGCACCCAGCTCACTCATCAGCCTGGTCGTGGTTTCTTCCCCGATGAACTTGATGATTGGCGATTGCAATCCTTCAATACCCGCCGCGGCATCGTTGACCTTGATCCAGGCCAGGCCCCGGGCGCCGTAAATAGCGACAAAGTCAGTGTAATCGTCGATGACTTTCCGGCTCAGGGACGTGCCGCCCGGCACACGGAGGGCGGCAACGCGACAGGCCGGATCATTGGCCGGGCCGCTGAATACCTTGAATTCCACATCTTTCATCAGCTCGGCTATATCCTGTAGCTCGAGATCGATGCGCAGATCGGGTTTGTCTGAGCCATAGCGCTGCATGGCTTCTGCATAACTCAGACGAGGGAACTCTCCGAGGTCGGCATCCATGTGCACCTTGAACACGTGGCGAATCAGCGCTTCCATCACTTCCATGATCGCCTCTTCATCCATGAAAGAGGTTTCCACGTCGATCTGGGTAAATTCCGGCTGACGATCGGCACGCAGATCCTCGTCACGGAAACACTTGGCGATCTGGTAGTAGCGATCCATCCCCGCCGCCATCAGGATCTGCTTGAATAGCTGTGGCGACTGGGGCAAGGCAAAAAAGCGGTTCGGATGGGTGCGGCTGGGCACCAGGTAATCCCGGGCACCTTCAGGTGTCGCCTTGGTGAGCAGCGGCGTTTCGATGTCGAGAAAACCATGCTCATCCATGAAATTGCGCACCGTATTGGCAACCTTGGATCGAAAACGCAGGCGATTGAGCATTTCCGGACGGCGCAAATCGATATAGCGGTAGTGCAGCCTGACTTCCTCACCGACATCGGAATATTCGTCAAGTTGCATCGGTGGTGTCTTGGAGGCGTTCAGGATAGTCAGTTCCTTACCCAATACCTCGATCTTGCCGGTGGGCATTTCCGGATTGATCGTGCCCTCCGGTCGCAGCCTCACCCGACCCTTCACCTCCAGGACAAATTCATTACGCACGCCTTCGGCAGTGGCGAAGCTCTCTTCGGTGTCCGGGTCAAAAACCACCTGCGCAATGCCTTCACGGTCTCTTAGATCGAGAAAAATCACGCCTCCATGATCACGACGGCGATGCACCCATCCATTCAGGGTTACTTCCTGATCCACATGGGTTTCGTTGAGTTCGCCGCAATAGTTACTGCGCATAAGGATTTCCTGTTAGTTCGCGCTGGTGTGCCAGCACACTTGGTTCTTGATAAATCTGTTGTAGTCGAGGCTAGTTGTCCGCACCGCCAGTCTTGGCTGTCGATTTTGGCCCGGCCGACGATTTGGCTTCGCTGTTGCCAGATTTTTCTGACTTTCCGGCCTTGCTCGTGTCCTTCTTTGAGTCCTTTGAGTCACTAGAGGCAGAACCAGCCGTATCAGCTTTTGTACTGGCGTCAGACTTGCTGCCTCCCTTCTCGCCCGAGTCACTGTCAGCCAGGTGCTTTTTATCGCCACTCTTGAAGTCCGTCTCATACCAGCCCCCACCTTTGAGGCGGAAGCTCGCCGCTGACACCAGCTTCTGCAGCTTCATCTCATGACACAGGGGGCACTCCCGCAGAGGATCGTCGCTGATCTTTTGCAGAGCCTCCATGGCGTGGCCACAATGTTGGCATTGATATTCGTAAATGGGCATTGCCTGAACTGTTACCGTTAACTACCTGAACTGTTACCGTTACTTTTCTGTCTGGCCGAAATATGGCGAGGGGGATCAGTCCACTCCCTGGCCGGTCCAGCCAAAAACGCGCGATTATAACCTATATAAGTCGCTGCAGGCATATCACCTGAATAGAGGAAGCAACAGAACTTCCACTGGCAGATGGAGGGCATTTTTGATGTTCTAATCGATGTCGGCGCCGATGTCGGCGTCAAAATATTGACTTGACAGGAAGTGGAAACAGAAACGTCATTGAGCCTAGTTTTACCGCATTAATTCTGCTTTCCATAAAAAACCTTCTTTCACCGAGGAATTACTTGCGGGGCATAGTTGAATGCTTTATAAATACACCCCCTGATTTACTGAGGCTCTTTGATCGAGTGTTCACCGCAGTAACTCAACACAAATAAAAGCAGACAAAAAAATAAATTTTCCAGGCGTTGCTTCACTGTTTAGCTGAGGCAGCACACAAACTAACTTTCGATAGCATCGAACCAATACAAAGAGAACGGGCATGGCTGTAAAGAAAACCTCCGCTGCCAGAAAGAAAAAGAGCGCAGCATCCACCAAGAAAGCACCAGCAATTCAGAAAAAATACACCAAGACAGAAATCCTCAACGAAATTGCTCAGAACACTGAACTGAGCAAGAAAGAAGTTGCTGCAGTTCTTGAAGAACTGGGTGTACTGATCGAACGTCACATCAAGAAGCGCGCCGTGGGTGAATTCACCCTGCCTGGCCTGCTGAAAATTAAATCCGTTGTCAGGCCAGCACGTCCAGCTCGCAAGGGAGTTCCTAATCCCTTCCGCCCAGGTGAGCTGATGGACATTCCTCGCAAGCCTGCCACTACCCGAGTAAAAGTTCTGCCTTTGAAGAAACTCAAAGAGTTTGCGCTTTAGTATCAGAGCGGACTCATTCCGCTGATACAGAAAACTCTGAACTGAGTCTTTAAAAATAGTATCGTTGAAAGGCAGCCGCAGGCTGCCTTTCTCATTTTTGGAATCCAGAATGCGCACCAGTAAATACCTGTTAGCCACCCTGAAAGAGACCCCCGCCGATGCGGAAGTTGTCAGCCACCAGTTAATGCTGCGTGCCGGGCTGATACGCAAACTCGCCAGCGGACTCTATACCTGGCTGCCATTGGGTACGCGGGTACTGCACAAGGTGAGCCAGATCGTGCGTGAAGAGATGGACCGCTCCGGCGCCATGGAAGTCTCCATGCCCGTGGTACAGCATGCGGAGCTGTGGCAGGAATCCGGCCGCTGGGCCGATATGGGCCCCGAACTACTGCGCTTCCAGGACCGCCATGAGCGGGATTTCTGTCTTGGTCCGACTCACGAAGAAGTAATCACCGATCTTGTGCGTAACGAAATCTCCAGCTACAAGCAATTGCCGGCAAACCTGTACCAGATTCAGACCAAGTTCCGCGATGAGCGGCGTCCCCGTTTCGGCGTCATGCGCGCCCGGGAATTCATCATGAAAGATGCCTATTCCTTTCATGTCGGTGAAGCATCGCTGCAGGAAACCTACGAGGTAATGCATCAAACCTATTGCGCCATATTCAGTCGCCTGGGTCTGGACTATCGACCGGTGATTGCCGATTCAGGCAATATCGGTGGCAGCACCTCCCATGAGTTTCACGTGCTGGCCGATTCCGGCGAAGACGAAATCGTATTTAGCGACGCCTCCGATTACGCTGCCAATATCGAACTGGCAGAAGGAACTGTGGCTCACACGCCTGAGCAGGAAGCTGCCCGTGAATCCTCCGTTGTAGACACTGGTGATGCCCACAGCGTGGAAGCCGTTGCTGCCTTGTTGAATGTACCAACTGCGCAACTGGTGAAGACGCTGGTTGTGCATGCTGCCGATGAAGAAGGAGAACGCAGCGACGAGCTTGTTGCACTGCTTCTGCGAGGTGATCAGGAATTGAGCGCAACCAAGGCGCAGAAATTGGCTGGCATCTGCTCGCCTCTTGAGTTCGCTGACGACGAGGCTATCGAGAAGGCTTTCTCCTGCCCGCCAGGCACAATCGGCCCCCACAATATCTCATTGCGCATCGTTGCTGATCATTCTGTAGTTGGACTGAGTAATTTTGTATGTGGCGCCAATCAGCCCGGCAAACATCTGCGTGATGCAAACTGGGAGACAGATTGTCGATACGATGAAGTTGCCGACCTGCGTCGTGTGCAGGAAGGCGACCTGAGTCCTGATGGCAGCGGCAAGCTGGCCATCAAGCGCGGCATCGAAGTCGGTCATATCTTTCAACTGGGGCAAAAATACAGCAACGCCATGCAGGCGAATGTGCTGGATGAAAATGGCAAGGCCGTAACCATGACCATGGGCTGTTACGGCATCGGGGTAACCCGGGTTGTCGCCGCCTGTATCGAACAGAATCACGATGATGCCGGTATTATCTGGCCAGACAATATCGCGCCCTTCCACCTGGTCATCGTGCAACTGGATGCCCACAAATCCGAACAGGTGATAGAGGTATCAGAGAAGCTCTATGAACAGGCGACTGCGCTGGGCATGGAAGTCCTGCTGGATGACCGGGACAAGAAGACCAGTCCCGGGGTAAAACTGGCGGAGAGTGAACTCATTGGCTTCCCCCACCGGGTCGTTGTGAGTGCACGCAGCCTGGCAGACAACTGTGTTGAATACACCTCGCGCAAGGAACGGGAGAAGCAGCAAGTTGCGGTGGATGAGATCGCGGCCTTCCTGAAAACTCACTGGCGACCGGACCAGGCCTGACCCCAATACCGGGGCAATCAATATCTTAGTTCAAATCCCGAAGCAGCGGCGGATTCGCTCGCACATTCTGCCAGTTCCAGACTATCCACCCGGGCTCGCGGCGGGCCTGCAAGCAGCCACGCCTGCATGAGTCGCACTTGCTCGACTGGGCCGGCAATCAATACCTCTACATGTCCTTCATGAGTATTGCGCACCCAGCCGGAAAGCCCCAGGCGCTCAGCCTGGGCTTTGGTTTCAGCACGGAAAAATACCCCCTGCACTCGACCTTTAACCAGGCCAGTGAGGCAGAGAGAATCAGATTCTTTGCTCGCCATCATGGACCCCTGCAGGATTTGCCCGTATTTACCGGGGTGAATCCCGTATAATACCCAGCTCTCATCTGAGTGGAAATTCGATGGCTCTACAACTCACCCGACTGCGTGCGGAAGCCAAACTGGCGCGGCAGAAGGTCCTCACCCTGCTCTGGACGCAAGACCTGGATACCCTGCCCTGGTGGCGGAGAACCCTGCTGCGAACGGTGCAAATTCTCATGGCCGTGATTCGGGACTTGCTACAGGGGCAACTCTCATTGCGCGCCATGAGCCTGGTATTCACTACCGTCATCGGTTTCTTTCCACTCTTCGCCCTGACCTTCTCTGTGCTCAAGGGGCTTGGCGTGCACAACGCCATGGAACCCACCCTGCTGACCTTGCTGGAACCACTGGGCGAGCGTGCCGGCGAAATCACGCAACAGATTCTCAGCTATGTGGACAACCTGCAGGTACAGTTGATCGGGGTGACCAGTCTAGGCATCTTGCTGTACATCGTGCTCGACATGATGCACAAGATCGAGAGCTCATTTAATTACATCTGGGCGGTAAAGAAGGGTCGCTCACTGGCCAACCGATTCAGTGAATACCTGTTTGCCGTGATAGTCAGCCCACTGCTGTTATTTCTGTCCATCAGCCTGACTTCTTATCTGAATACCAATTTCTTCACCAGCTTCCTGGAGAATCTGGTGTTCGGCAGTGTCATCATAGCCAGTACCGCCTACATCACATCCATTCTATTGATGTCGCTGGCGTTCGCGTTTGCCTACAGCTTTCTGCCTAATACAAAGGTGCAGTTTTCTTCGGCTTTTATTGGCGGCCTGGTCACTACCCTGTGCTGGAAACTGATGGGCACGGTGTTTCAACAATATTTTGTCTCGCCCCTGCGTGAAAACATCTACCTGGCCTTTGCATCTGCTATAGCGATCATGATCTTCCTCTACATTGGCTGGCTGGTGGCTCTGATCGGCAGCAGTATCGCGTTCTATCATCAGAATCCTGGCAAGACCCGATCTGGCCGCACCCATCTACAGCTAAGCATTGCCCAGCAGGAAGCGGTCAGTCTCGCGTCTGCGCTAGCCATCATCAGGCAGTTCAAGCATGGTGGCCGCCCCTTAAGCGAAGATGAACTGGTGCGGGAACTGGATATGCCGCCACTGGCAATTGAGAGCGCCCTGGAAGTTTTGCGCGCTATCAACCTGATCACCGCGACCGATGATGAACCTCCGCGCTTCCTGCCGAGCCATTCTGTCGAGGATTGCACCCTGGTGGAAATCTGGCAGACTCTACGCAACTTCAACGCCGATACACTGAGCAACAGCGACGACTCAGAAGAATTGCAGACGATCGAACTTTTTCAGGAACAGGTACAGTCAATCGTCAGCAAGGAATTGGGCGCAAAGAAATTTATCGACGTCACGGATAACCAGGGACCGACATGAGCGACATCACCATCTATCATAATCCGCGCTGTTCAAAATCCAGGGCGACTCTGGCACTGCTGGAAGAGAACGACGTCACTCCCGAAATCATCCTCTATCTTGAAAATCCTCCAACTGCAGATGAATTGCGAGAATTACTCGCCAAACTCGGTATGAGCATTCGCGACATCTTGCGCAGGAGTGAGGCAGAGTTCGACGAATATGAGCTGGATGATGAATCACTAAGCGAAGAGATCGTCTTCGATATCGCCTGTCAGCATCCTGTGCTGATCGAACGCCCTATCGTGGTCAGGGGTGACCGGGCGATCCTTGGCCGACCGCCGGAAAACGTCCTGCAGCTGTTGGATAAGTAAGACCATGCCTATGCCCTATATCCTTGTGTTGTATTACAGCCGCTATGGCGCCACCGCCAAGATGGCGCAATTAATTGGTCGCGGCGTTGAACAACAGGCGGGAATTGAGTCCAGGATTCGTACCGTACCTCCCGTCTCGCCAGACACCGAAGCAACGGTAGCGGCTATCCCGGAACAGGGCGCGCTCTATTGCAGCGAGGATGATCTGCGCAACTGCGCTGGACTAATTATCGGAAGCCCCACCCGATTCGGGCAGATGGCTTCCGCCCTGCGCTACTTTGTCGACCAGACGGGCGGCCTGTGGACGGGTGGCGCCCTCATCGACAAGCCGGTAGCCTGCTTCACCTCCAGTTCTTCACTCCATGGCGGGCAGGAAAGCACTCTGCTGAGTATGGCTTTGCCCTGGCTTCACCACGGCATGATCTACTGCGGCATTCCTTACACAGAAGCTGAGCTGAATCACACCCAGTCCGGCGGCACACCCTACGGTGCGAGCCATGTGGCGGGTAGCGATAGCAGCAAGCCAATCAGTAAAGAAGAAGAGGCCCTGTGCATTGCGCTGGGCAAGCGAGTGGCGGGACTGGGCTTACGCCTGACAGAAAGCCCGTGAACGAGGACACTGACCCCAAAGCGCTAGCCAGTGGGCCAGCCCAGGCCGTTCATTCTGCGAGCCTGCTTAGTTACTACGGGCTGATCATTTTCTTTGGCTTCGTCAGCCTGCAGGCGCTGGATTCGATTCGAATCAGTACCCTGGTCATCTGGCTATTGCAGATAATTCCCCTGCTACCTTTTGCACCAGGCCTGCATCGCTCAGACAAGCGCATTATGCTCTGGTTGAGCTTGCTGGTGCTGCTCTATTTCATGCACGGTGTACAGGTGGCCTTCGATCCCGCCAGGCTGTGGCTCGGTATCATAGAAACAGTGTTATGTGTGAGCCTGTTTGGATTTCTGATGCTTGAGATTCGTCTGGGCAGGGAAACCGGGCAGAGCTGAGTGCTACCAGCCCATCACCTCTTTGATTAACGGTATGGTGAGCCTGCGCCTCCTTTCCAGGGTGGCACGATCCAGCTCGTCCAGAACCGACATCAATCCTGAGAGGCTGCGTTCCGATCGCTGCACGAGAAAATCACCAAGCTGCTCGTTGATCTCCATGCCCCGATTCGCCGCGCGCAGGCAAAGGATCTCGCGTTTTTCCACATCGTCCGGTGTTGCCAGTTGAAATACACTGGCCGCCTGTAGTCGTGACTGCAAATCCGGCAGCGATAACTGCAGCTGTTGCGGCGCACAGTTGGCTGTGACTACGAGCCGGGTATCGGTATCGAGAAGTTCGTTGTACAGATTGAACAGCGCCCTCTCCCATCTTTCGTCACCACCAATAGCATCCACATCGTCCATGCACACCATAGATAAGCTGTTAGCACCCTGAAGCATATCAGGAGTGAGGTCAGAAGATTGTTCTACAGCTTCACCCAGAGGCAAATATAACGCGGCCAGCCCTTGTTCAGCCCTGTCATGACAAAGCGCCTGGACGAGATGAGTTTTGCCTGAAGATGGCGCACCCCAGATGTAATTAAACTGGGCGACTGCAGGTTGCCCCTGCAATGAACTCACCAGCGGCCGATTCGCACCGGTCACGAAAAAATTGTCAAAATTGGTCTCATCGCGCAGTTGGACACCGAGCACCAACTGGGTGGGCGGGGTTTGGATCATGAGTTAGCGGGTCCAGCGATAATGCAGTACCGGCTCATTGCCGGTCTGGGAACTCTGGATAGGCAGCAGATCACGATCCAGGGCAATCAGTTCGAAAAGCTGTCGCGTGTTTCCAACCAGGTCCAGTTGCAACTCGAGGCGCTCACCATCGATCGCCGCTGGCGCAACTCCCTGCACCAGGCCGAGATTGCTTACATAGGCGATTAGCGCAGAATAGTCCTGCAGATCGCCGACACCTTCCACAGTGAGACTTACTGTCTCAGTGTTCCTGGCCTCGGGCAGGATGGCGAAGTAACTGGCCAACTGGCTGGTAATCCGATCGAGCGGCGTATGCAGGTAGTCCTCGAGGTCGGAAGCGAAACCATCGAATACATCTTCCCGGTCCTGGAACAGAAACTGCCACAGTCCGACCAGCTCGCCGCTGGCAGTGAAGTGCAGGCGGCCGCTGAGCACGCTATCGGCATCATATCGATCGCTGGCGCGTCGGATCGCTTCTTTATCAAGCGCCCAAACCGTGTCTTCCGACAGGTTGCGTCGATCTTCGAAATCCAGCACGGGAAATATGACTGGCAAGCCACGACTCTCTGCGAACTGCTGGATACTGTCGATAATGTCCTGGTTGATATCCGCCGTGAGCAGAGTGCGATCACCCTCGGCATTCTGTAGCGCCATCCACACCAGAACACTGGGTCGATTGCTGTTCCAGATTGGAATATTGGCATCAGTCAGAAACTGGTCGATCAGGGTGGCGGAGAAATCCACCTCCACGTAGCGCTGCTCGGTAGTCAGCGGTACCGCAGGCACATCGATAGTATCCGCGTCATCGGTGATTGGTTCGGCGGGCTCTGGCATCTCCACGGTCAGCAGTTCACTGGAATAGGCTATCGCTTCCACGTAACTTTCAGCATTGCGTAGTGCGCTCTCCACTGCCGGATCTTCCAGCCAGCGCGCATCGCCGGTTACCTTGAGCACCACCGCACGCAGGGCTTCGCGAAAAGCCCGATCGCGCTCTGCATCACTCTCGTTGGTCACTGGCACGCGTTGGCTGTACAGGCCGGTGACTTGTAGCGCGGATACCGGCTGGATGAACAGGTTCAGTGCGAGCAACAGGAG
>CAYTLI010000031.1:1469-19554 GCA_964438455.1 uncultured Pseudohongiella sp. | reverse complement strand
CATGGGGTATTCACGCTGGCGCTGCCCTTCGAAGATATTGCCAGCCGGATTTATCTGCCCCCTGACGTTGCCCGCCTGCCCAGAGACACCGACTGTGTATTCAACTTTCTCGTAGTAAGGCTCCAACTCATCGTAGCCAAACGGCCAGTCTTCGACGGTGGTCCCGGAAGGCAAGCGGCTGCGCCCATAGCGCGCCTCAGTTGCGCTAAGCACATTGAAATCCCAGGGATTGAGTCGCCAGCTCTGCGCCCAGTAATGCATGGTGGTGCCACCTACCGCATTCATCATGGGATGACTTCCCTGCCGCGCCACATCTGCAGCAGTAGCTCGCACCGTCGGCGCCTCCCCAGCTGCCTTCTGCACTGCCTGTGGCCAGTTGCGTTGATTGTTGCGAATCTCGTCGGGGGCGAAATCGCGCGGATCCAGCCAACCGCCTGCCTCAAGGCCAATGACTTTTAAACCGGCTTCGGCAAGGGGGAGCGCCGCGACACCACCTGCCGCCCCCATACCGACAATCACTACATCTGCTGCTGGCAAATCGTTAGTCATTGTCGCTATCACCGGGACGGGATGTAGCTGCCGATTTTGTGTAGGCAGCATGATCGTAAGCTGATTGATGACTGGCTGGCAGCGACGATCCCTGTGCCACATCCTCCTCACTGGCTCCCAGTCTTATGCCTGGATAGCGAAGCAAGTCCCAACCAACGAAGTCGCGATTGCCTCCATAGTAGGGATCGCAAAAAGTGCCATCGATAGTGTGGCTTCTGACCTTGTTGAAGAATGCTGCCGAACCGGGTGAGCAATTTGGTACTTCATCGTCCTGCAATGCCTGCAAAATTTGCTGGCGACTGTTGTCATCCAATTGGAAAAAGTCAGAGCCATGCAGACGCTGCGCATGGTCGTTGATGGCTTGCAGGCTGTGCAGGTAGTCGTCCCTGTCTTCCTTGTTGTGGCTGGCCAGGGATTTATCGATGTAGTGAGCGGCACGTGCTTCCTGCGCACCAGGCCCCAACTCATCACCGGGAATCAGGGTGTCGCAAATAGATTCCAGAATCAGGGTTTCTTCACGAGTGAGCACCTCCAGCGCTTCCCGCACGGGAATTGTTTCAGCCTCAGTGCTTGCATCCTGAGCCAATACACCATGAGTGCCACCCGCCACAACGGCACCCAGCAATCCGGCCCCCTTCAGCAGATCGCGTCGCGAAGTGTTGCGCGGCTCCTGGTGAGGAGCCGATTTCTTCTTATTTGGATCAGAGTCTGTCATCGCTCCCTTGTTCTTGTCCCTGCTTAAGAGTCAATGAATACGATTGTCCTGCTGGAAATATTATCTAGGGAATAGAGAATACTTCCACGTTAGAGATATCCGGCAGCGCACCGTTCTCGTCGTAAGCTTCGATCGCGACGAAGAATGCAGAGCCCGAAGGCAGTTCACCGCTGATAGATAGCAGGGCTCCCATGTCTACAAAGGCGATGGGCGCCTGGTCCGGGTATGGCGCGTAGTAGAGTCGATAACTGGTTGCGCCGGTTACAGCCGTCCAGGAAATAGTAACCTGCGTGCCCGATACTTCGACCCCTAATACCGGAGCGGAGCTGGACGGAGGTGTGCTACTACCGGTATCCAGCGCAATGAACTGGGCATCACTGGCATGCTCGGAAATGAAGTCGGCAAGTGCAGAAACGTAAGCATAGACACCAGGAGCATCAGGATCACCACAGGCGGGACCGGTTTCGGTACCACCGAAGCTCACGATGCCGACCTGGACAAAGTCATTACCGCTGGCAATCACCAGTGGTCCACCGCTGTCACCCTGGCAAGTATCAGTCGTACCCTGCGCCTCAACGGCACCCGCACAGAGCATGTTGTCAGTGATGCCAGTTGTATAAACCGCCACACAATCTTCACTCGAAATAATCTGCTGGCTTGCTGACAGCAAATCATTTGATGGATTGATGGACTGATTCTCTTCATCTACGGCTGTGGTACCCCAACCCATGATGATTGCCTCCGTACCGGCAGCAATTGTCGATGCGTTGGCTTGCAGAAGTTTCACAGGCTGAAAACTCACTGCCGCTGTCAGTTCCACCAAAGCAATATCATAGTCTTCTATGTTGTCGCTGGTCGCTGGATCGGGATTGTAGTTGGGATGGACAATGATCTGCCCAATCTGTCCTTGTTCCGCCTCACTGCCAAGAGGTGCTACCGTGTCAGAATTCAACACTACCGAAGATTGCGCCCCGGTTTCTATGTCTACCTGATCTCCCGCCTCGTTGACGAAGCAGTGAGCCGCCGTAAGAACCCAGGTCTCCGAGATCAGACTGGCACCGCAATATTGCTCCCCGTCGGCATCAGCCAGAAAGGCAATGAAAGGATAGGTGCTGACCGAAGCAACTGCACCATTAATGATGGCATCAGTCTTGTCTGCGGGCTGCTGGTCCGCTCCTTGCTCCTTGGCGTATCCCAGCGACGCAACAAGCAGGGTAAAAAACATGGCAAGTGATAGTTGGAGTTTCTTATTCATTCTTTTGTATTCCTAATTCCGTCCTTTGAAAGACTTGTAGCTGAACATCAGGACAGTGAGTTCAACCACTCATCATCTGATTCTTCCGATATTTCTGCAAACAGCGGTGAAGAAAGATAACGCTCTCCAGTATCGGGGAGCATAACAACAAAACTGCTGTTCTCAGCAGCACTCTCCGCGAGCTTTAGCGCCGCGGCCATAGTGCCACCGGCTGAGATACCGCAAAAAATACCTTCTTCAGCGGCAAGTCGCTTGGCAGTTGAGATCGCCTCTTCATCACTAACCTTGATAATTTCATCACACACGGATTTATCCAACACTGCAGGAACGAAGTCTGGCGTCCAACCCTGTATCTTGTGTGGATTCCAGTCGCCGCCGGAAAGCAGTGCGGCAGCCTCTGGCTCTACAGCAATTACTTTGGTATCTGGTCGCGCCAGCTTGATCACCTGACCTGCGCCCGTCATGGTGCCGCCGGTTCCCCAGCCGGAAACGAAATAGTCCAGTTCCCTGCCCGCAAAATCCCTGAGGATTTCAGGACCTGTCGTATTGCGGTGGTAGGCAGGATTGGCAGGGTTCTCGAACTGGCGAGCCAGAAACCAACCGTGTTGCTCAGCAAGCTCTTCGGCGCGGCGTACCATGCCAGAGCCTTTCTCGGCAGCCGGGGTAAGAATAACCTTCGCCCCCAACGCCTTCATGATCTTTCTTCTTTCTATAGAGAAAGTTTCCACCATGGTTGCAACGAAGGGATAACCCTTGGCGGCACAAACCATTGCCAACGCAATACCTGTATTGCCGGATGTCGCCTCAACAACTGTTTGTCCGGGTTTGATCGCCCCCCGCTTCTCCGCATCTTCAATGATTGCTATGGCCAGCCGGTCTTTTACCGAGGCTAGCGGATTGAATGCTTCCAGTTTGGCGTAGATGTTTTGATTCTTTGGTGCAACACGCTGCAACTTGACTATCGGTGTGTTGCCAATTGTTTCGAGAATATTATTGTAGATCACGGCTCTCTTCCGACGATGTTTTCATTAACAGTGGCACGAATGAAGCTGATCAGGCGGAAAGAAGAGCAGCCGATCAAGTCATCCACGACAGATATTTATGGGAAGCAGCAATATGACAAGTCACCTGGAATGAATCAAGCGAATTCCGGCGTGACACTGCAGAAATGGCGGGAATCAGTCCTCGCCGACAGTCCAGGTGTGACCGCTGTGCAGCAGGTCCTGCAAAGAGCCCGGATTGGCACGAGCCACGGCGAGCTGTGCTTTGCTATCGGCAACGAATGAGGGCTTTTGCTCGCGGTAGATGACGCCCACCGCAACCGGAAATTCAGGACCTTCCATGGCGGCCAATAACTGCGCCAATACCTTGTTGCTCTCGTCGTGGATCAGGACGTCCGCATCACCATCTGCGGGCACAACCATAAGCTGCAGGCTCTCGCGATCGAGGGCGATCCCCTTCTCTTTCTCTTTGCCGAACAGGATGGGTTGGCCGTGTTCCAACTCAACCCGAAAATCTGCCGCCAGTTTCTTGTCTTTCACTAGCTCGAACACACCATCATTGTAGATCGGACAATTCTGCAGGATCTCGACGAACGCGGTACCACTATGGGCATGACCCTGCTTCACAACTGCGGACAGGTGCTTCGCTTCTGTATCGATTGAACGGGCGATGAAGGAGCCTCCCGCGCCGAGAGCTACATTGCAGGGAGACAAAGGCATATCAATCGATCCCTGGGGAGTCGATGGCGAGCGTGTACCACGCTGCGATGTCGGTGAGTATTGTCCCTTGGTCAGACCATAGATCTCATTGTTAAACAGCAGTATCTGCATATCCACGTTTCTGCGTACCGCATGCAACATGTGATTACCGCCGATACTAAAGCCATCCCCATCGCCAGTGATCACCCAGACATCGAGTTCGGGATTGGCGAGCTTCACACCCGTTGCAATCGCAGGCGCGCGGCCATGGATGGAATGGAAACCATAAGTGTTCATGTAATAAGGAAAGCGGGATGAACAACCAATACCGGAAACAAAAACCTGGTTTTCCCTGGGTCGGTCCAGTTCCGGCATCAGTTTCTGAATGGTTTTCAGGATGGCGTAGTCACCGCAACCCGGGCACCAGCGAACCTCCTGGTCCGAGGCAAAATCTTTTAGTGTCAGGGTTGGCAACGGCTTGTTCATGACTGTCCTTGCAACTGGCGATACTTCTCATGAATACCCGCGAGGATTTCGCCGATCTTGAACGGTTGCCCGGCGATCTTGTTCAGCCCATCAGCTTGAATCAGATACTCGGAGCGTAGGATGCGAATCAACTGACCGGTATTCATTTCCGGCACCAGTACTGCGTCAAACTGCTTCAGCAAGTCACCGAGATTACTCGGCAGCGGCGACAGGTAACGCACCTGGATGTGAGAGACCTGCAAGCCCTCTTCCCGCGCACGTTTGACAGCCTGATGGATGGCACCGAACGTTGAGCCCCAGCCCACGACCGCGAGTTTGCCCGACTCATCACCCAGACACACCTGCTGCTGGGGAATGTCTTCGGCGATGCCCTCAACTTTTGCCTTGCGCAGCTCCGTCATCTTCTGGTGATTTTCCGGATCGTAGGAAATATCCCCAGTCTCGAAGCTGCGTTCGATACCACCTATACGATGTTCCAGCCCCGGCGTACCCGGCTTGGCCCACACACGCGCCAGGGTCTCTTCATCTCTCAATGCCGGCTTGAACCCTTCTGCCTCCTGGTGATGCCTGACTGGAAAAGCTTCAAGCTCCGAAACCTGCGGGATCTGCCAGGGCTCTGCCGCATTGGCAAGATAACCATCAGACAACAGCATCACCGGTGTCATGTACTTGATCGCGATGCGCACGGCTTCGATCGCGACTTCGAAACAATCTGTGGATGTAGAGGCGGCAATCACTGGCATGGGTGTATCTCCGTGCCGTCCGAACAGCGCCATGTTCAGATCAGACTGCTCCGTCTTGGTAGGCAATCCAGTCGAGGGACCGCCACGCTGGGTATTTACAATCAGCAGTGGCAATTCGGCTGCCGCGGCCAGGGCAATACCTTCTGCCTTCAGCGCAATGCCCGGACCGGCACTGGAAGTGATTCCCAGAGAACCCGCAAACGATGCACCCATGGCGGCACAGACCGCTGCGATTTCATCTTCAGCCTGAAAAGTACTGACACGAAACTGTTTGCGATTGGCTAATTCATGGAGCAGGTTCGATGCCGGGGTGATTGGGTAAGATGCGAATAACAGATCAATATCTGCCAACTCGCTGGCAGCAATCAATCCCCAGGCGAGAGCTGTTGTTCCCGTTACATTTCTGTATGTGCCGGGTGGCACTTTCGCCTTGGGCACCTTGTAGACATGAATGCCTGCCGGTAGTTCAGCTGTTTCGCCATAGGCATGGCCTGCATTCAAGGCGGCAATGTTGGCATTCGCTACTTCCGGGCTGTTGGCAAATTTGGTTTGCAGGTTCTGGATGGTTGGTTGTCGGTCCCGGTCAAACAGCCACATCACCAGTCCCAGGGTCCACATGTTCTTGCAGCGCAGCGCATCCTTGTGTCCCAGCCCGTAAGGTTCAACTGCCGCCAGCACCTGTTGCGAGATATCGATACTCAGTACGCGAAAGCGATCCAGCGTGTCGTCTTCCAGCGGGTTGTGATCGTACTTTGCCTTGGCCAGATTCTTGGCGGTAAAAGCACCGCTATCCACAATGACCAGACCACCGTCGATCAGGTTGTCCATATTGGTAATCAGAGCTGCGGGATTCATGGCAACCAGTACATCGATAGCATCACCAGCCGTGGTGACATCTTCAGCGCCGAAATAGATCTGGAAAGCAGAAACCCCAAAAGTGGCCCCTACCGGGGCGCGAATCTCTGCCGGGAAGTCGGGGAAGGTGGACAGGTCATTGCCGTACAAGGCCGTGGCCTGGGTGAAATTGGCACCAGTCAGCTGCATGCCATCACCGGAATCGCCGGCGAAACGCACGACCACGTCGACGACCTGTTTCTCGTCGAGATGATGCTCGTCCAGCTGTTCTTCTGCTAATTCCATGAGAACTGTGTGGTCTGCCTGTGCGCGGACTACCCTGGTATTTGGGCAGCCAAAAAAGAGGCAGGATTTTAGCAGAATAAAGAAGCCCGGTCTTTATTGCGGTCCCGGGCGGATTGGATTAGTGTGCGCCTTTGCCAAGCATCTCAGGGTTCCCAACCATGGCTAAAGCGAAGGAAAAGAACAAGAAAAAGGATAAGAAGAATAAGGGCCTGTTTGGCCTTGCCGCCAAGGCGGACAAATTCGATTGCTATCAGCAATCAGTACAGGAACCAGAGCACGAGATCGATTTCTTCAATCAGGCCTACCGTGATGCTTACAATCGCAAACCGCGAATCTTGCGAGAGGATTTCTGCGGCACCTTCGCCGTCTGCTGCGAATGGGTCAAATCCGATGAAGAGCACTCAGCATGGGGGGTGGATCTGTGTGCAGAAACACTGCAATGGGGCAAAGACAATAACCTCGACAAGCTGAAACCAATTGCCAGGAAACGAGTGCAGGTCCTGGAACAGGATGTGCGCGACAAGAATACGCCGGCCGCCGATATTCTGGCGGCACAGAATTTTTCCTTCTGGATATTCAAGACTCGCGAGGAAGTGATCGAGTACTTCAAGATTGCCTATGCCAACCTGGCCGACAAGGGCGTGATGATCATGGACATGATGGGAGGCTCGGAATGCTACGACACCGATGTGGTCGACAAGCGCACCATCGTGAAAGGCAAGAAAGGCTTCAAGTACTACTGGGACCAGGCCTATTTCAATCCGGTCAATTCCGACTGCACCTTCTATATACATTTTAAATTTGGTGACGGCAGCAGGCTGAAGAAAGCCTTCGTCTATGAGTGGCGCTTCTGGACCATTCCCGAAGTTCGGGAAATGCTCGCCGAAGCCGGCTTTCGCAACAGCTTCGTCTATTGGGAGGACGAAGAGGCTGACGAAGACGAAGATGCCGAATGGATCAAGGTTGAGGAAGCACCCAACGACGATAGCTGGATCTGCTACATCGTCGCCGTCAAGTAAACCTGCCACCAACTCTAATCAACTCCCAGGCACGACTGCTCGAGCCTCCTTTCCCGCATTTAAAGATCGGGAAGGGTTTTTCTGCTTACTCCGTATAGATAGTTGCAAGCATAATTAATCAGGAGTAGAGCTATGCAAAAGATTCATTTTTTAATCGGACTGGGCCTGCTTGGCATGAGCACCGCCTCATTGGCCGCAGAGCACCAGGGCCGTGGACAGCAGGCACTGGAAAACCTGGACAGCAATGGTGATGGCTTCGTCGATTTCACTGAATTCCAGGAAAACGGTCCAGACGTACTGGCCAACATGGATACAGATGGAGACAATGCGATCTCCCTCGATGAGTTTCTCGATGCGCGTCCCTCTGGGCGCCGCGGAGCACGAGGTGGTTCTGGCGATGGTCGCGGCCCGGATTTGAGTGACGAAGAACTCGCCGAAATACAGGAAATGATGCTGGAGCGGGCAACCGAAAGATTCAACAGCATGGACCTGGACGGCAATGGTCTGGTGTCGGCAATCGAATTTCAGGAAGCGAACTTCCTGCAGATGGATGACGATGGAGATGGCCTGCTCAGTGCAGCCGAACTGCGCCGCCGCGGTCCCGGTGGACCTGGTAGACGTGGTCCAGGCCAGAGAGGCTCTGGACGAGGCCCACACACCGACGATACCTGACAGAGTCAGAGCAAGAGGTACAACCGGCGCGTAATGACTGATGAAGAGTTGATGCTTGCTGTCTGCGAGGGGGATCAGTCGTCCTATCAGACACTAGTCAGACAACATCTGAAACCCATCAGTCACTACGCCTACCGGATCCTGGGCAGCAATCGTGACGCTGAAGATATTACCCAGGAAGTTTTCCTCAGAATGTGGGTGAACGCCGCCAAGTGGAATCCTGAAAAGTCGAAACTGACTACCTGGCTTCACCGCATCGCCCACAATCTTTGTATTGATCATTTGCGTAAACATGGCAACACGGAAACCCGGGAAGACATCGAAGAGGGTCTCTATGAAACGGGTTCACAGGAAAACAACATTGAAGACATCGGACAAACACAATTGTCCTCATTGTTAGACCAGGCTATACAGAGATTGCCGGAGAACCAGCGCAGCGCCTTGATGCTCTGCCACCACGCTGGATTCTCCAACAAGGAAGCCGCTGATATTATGAATATCTCTGTCAAAGCCGTGGAATCGAACATTGCACGAGCCAGGCGCAACCTCAGAAGTTGGCTCGAGCAAAACAGAGACATAGAAGAACTGCGAGGAGAAACCGAGAACTTCGGTTAATACAAATGACACTGGATCAATTGAATGAAATATTGAACATCTACGGTGGTGACGATCGTCGATGGCCCATGGAATCCAGGGAACAATGCCTGCAGCTTATTGCAACGGATCCGGCAGCTAAATCTCTACTGGATCAGCATCAGGCACTCGATACACAACTGAAAGAGTTGCCAGCACCTCAGTTTCCCGGCCTGGAACAGAGAGTCCTTACACAGGAACTACCGCCGAGAGTACCCGGCCTGACGGATCGACTGGTGAACTGGCTCATCCCGCCTGGCCAATCAGCCAGCAAGCTGTTCCGACCCGCCTTCGCCGCATGCCTGCCATTGTTGCTTGGCATCGTAGTCGGTAATTTTTACAGCTTTGGTGTGGATTCGGCGAACGATGGCTTTCAGTACTGGGAAGATGAACTGATGATGCTTTCTTTCAACGAGTACAACGAAACGGACTCAGCACAATGATCAGGCGAAACTTACTCGTTGTTTTCCTGCTGGCTTCAGTTGCCATCAATCTATTTCTGCTCGGCGGCATCGGTATTCGCATGTCCAACATGCAGGAGATCAGGGAAGCGCGTCCGTTCCCTCCTAACATTGGCTGGGTCATCAGGGACCTGTCAGCTGAGCGGCAGGCAGAACTGATGCCGGTGTTGGAGCCACTGGGGGAAGAGATCTTCCCCTATCGCCGCGCCATGTTCGAAGCCCAGCGCCGGGTTAATGACCTGATGTCAGCCAGTGACTATGACGAAGACGAACTCCTGGCGGCTTTCGCCGAACTCCGGTCAGCTTCTGAAGATTATACTTCCCTGTCCCACCAACAAACCGTCGCAGTGTTGAGTCAGCTTACAGAGGAAGAACGGCAGGTCGCCACGGAATTTGTCCAACGCCGGGGACCGCGCGATGGTCGTGATGGCTTCCGTGGGCCGGGCGGACCAGGTGGCCCAGGATTCAGACCTCCCTTCGGACCCGACGGTCGACGCCCTCCCCCTGACGGTCCTCGCCCCGAACCGCCTGCAGATCAGGACGGAGTGAACCAGTGAGTGAAGACGCCGAAATTCCTTTGGGTCGCTACCGCCATTACAAAGACAAGGAATATGAGCTGATTGGAGTTGCTACCCACAGCGAGACTGGCGAGAAACTGGCCGTTTATCGCCCTCTGTACGGTGCGCGCGATCTCTGGGTGCGACCGCTATCGATGTTCACCGAGACCGTGGAAGTTTCAGGCAGGACGGTAGCGCGTTTCCAGTTTATCGGCGATTAAACGCAATATAGCCCCAAAACCCAGCAATTACGGCTACTACAAGCAAGCGTGAACTGGTTCTCAATCCTCCATCTCACTACCTCCTAAAGTAAACCCTGTTACCTCCTCTGCGTTATTCTGATTAACGCACACAATGGCTACCGGGACAGGATCCCGCCAGCCCTGCAAGAGTGAGAAAGATCATGGCTAATTTCCGAATTTTGACGCTACTGGCGTTACTGAGTACTGCGGTCATCCCGACATTGAGCCTGGCTCAATCCGGCGGGTCCATTCCCTATCAGGAAGGCAATATGCTCCACATTCCACGCATTGATGTGGAAGGTTATGGAGCGCTCGAGGTCGAGTTGCTTGTTGTCGATGAAGCCAATCTGATCTACGCACTTCACTCCGCCGAACCAACAACAGCATCTTTTGCTCCCGGAGCCACATTCGACTTGAACACCAATGTGCTTTCGATTCCTTTGCTGCAATCAAATGGAAGTTTCTTCGCAGTAAACATGCAACTGGTTCAGGACACTTCTTTCCAGGTAAGCTCATCGCTTGAAACCACCTTTCCAGGCCAGGATGAATACAACGCGCAGTGTGCAAGTTGCCACGGCGCTGATGGCCAGGGCGCAGCAGTGGCCGTATCGTTGGTGAACTGCGCCACGTGTACCAATATCGACACGCTTGCGAGCTATATATCGAGCGTTATGCCTCTTGGTGCTCCGCAGAGTTGTGCCGGTAGCTGTGCAACGGACGTAGCGACATATATAGATACAGTTTTCCAGATCAATGACAGTCCAATGGTGCAACAAACCATCTCAAGTATTCAGAGCATGCCTCTGGATGACACCCTGAGAAAAGCATCACTGCAACTTGTCAGCAGACTTCCAACCAATGCCGAGATCGCCATGGTGAACATCAGTGGCGAAAACGGCCTGCGCTCCGCATTGGACGGCATGATGACGGAAGATGCTTTCTATGACCGATTGTCAGAGATATTTAACGATTTGATACTCACCGATCGTTACCTGACTGCGAATGGCACACCCGCTGAGGCGCTAAACCTGATGCGCGGCGTGTTCACAGATGCATTCTGGTTCGGTGATCCACAAACAGCGGAACGCAATGCTGAATACTTCAATGCCCTGATCACAACCAATGACAGCGTTGCACGTGAACCTCTGGAGCTAATCAATTTCGTCGTCAGGAATGATCTGCCGATGACAGAAATTCTCACCGCCGACTACTTCATGGTTAATCCCTATTCGGCCAAGAGCTATGGCGTGTTTGACGGACTGAATTTCCAGAACGAGTATGATGAGAACGAATGGCTGCCGGCACAGATTGAAGATTTACAATTCGTCACTCGCGCAGGCAATACCATCCAGCTGGGAGACATTCCCCACGCCGGCCTGTTAACCAGCCTGATGTTTCTGAATCGCTACCCTACTTCTGACACGAATCGAAATCGTGGCCGCTCTCGGGTTGTCTACGATTTGTTTCTCGACGTGGACATCCTGGCGCTGGAAGGCACGCGACCCGATGGCGAAGCCGTGGACATCAGTAGTCCTGCCCCGACTCTTGATAATGATGACTGTGTTATCTGTCACGCATTACTTGACCCGGTGGCATCATCGTTTGAAAACTGGACCGAGAACGGATTCTACATACCGCAACTGCCCTGGTACGACGACATGTTCCAGGCAGGTTTCGCTGGCGTCGATCGTCCCGCCAGTGAAGAGCCCACATCCCTGCAATGGTTGGCAGGGCAGATTGCCGCGGACGCACGCTTCAATGACGCCATGGTGCGCATCACCTACCAGGGCCTGGTCGGACGTGAACCCCTCGACCCACCCGGTGAGGGCGGTACCACCGCTGAATGGGACGCCTACAATGCAGAATCAGCACATCTTGATGAATTAAAGGCGGCATTCGCAGCCGACAATCAGAATCTGAAGACCCTGATCAAGGAGATTGTCCTCAGTCCTTACTGGCGCGCCGAAGGACTGGAGGATCAGAGCTTTGCCATTATTCACGAAGATACTGGCGCCGCACGTCTGCTGTCACCAGAGATGCTGCATCGAAAGATCGATGCCCTGCTCGGATTTGAGTGGCGCGGTATGCTCGATTTCTACTACATCACCAAGAATTTCAATAGCCAGGCCAGGCTGCTTGATGACAGTGAGTACTATCAGCAGATCTACGGCGGCATTGACTCATTCGTCGTCACCGAACGCCTGACTGATCCAAACGGCCTGATGGTATATGTGCAGGAACGCATGGCAAATGAGCTGGCCTGTTATGCCATACCCAATGATTTTCTCGCGCCGGCAAACCAGCGCCTGTTGTTGCCCTTCGTGGAATCCGACATGCAACCCATTGGCCAGGCGAACCAGAACGCCATCATGAACAACATTCAGTACCTGCACTCTCATCTGCTGGCGGAAGACCTGGAGCTTGGCGACCCGGAACTGCAAACCACTTATGACCTGTTTACCAGCGTATGGCAGACAGGAGAAAGTGCAGTGAATTCTACCGAGCAGGCGCAACTACCTCCCCTGTGCCAACGCAGCAGGGATCTGCAAACCGGAGCCAACCTGAGCAACCCGATCACTGAAGATCCGGATTATGTAATCAGGAGTTGGATGGCCGTCGCCGCCTACCTGATGTCCGACTACCGTTTTCTCTACGAGTAAGCGGAAGAGACGAGGAGATTATTGAGATGAAACGACGTTCGTTTATCAAAGCACTGACTGGTTTTGGCATGGCTGGTGCCTTGCCCATGAGCCTGATAAAACCTGCCTTCGGCGCAACCCCGGATCGCTTCCTCATCGCTATCAGCGCAACCGGCGGCTGGGACCCGACCAGCCTTATTGATCCGAAGGGTAATGCCCCGCGCTCCGATGGACTCGGTCCGGTAAACAACTTTGCGGCCAGCGCAATCAAGAGTGCAGGAAACCTGGTGTATGCGCCCTATTCTGACCTGGTGGAAGGCCCTTCCATTGAGTCAGCCGGCCACTTCGATAATTTTTTTGCCAAACACCATGAGAGGTTGCTGGTGATAAACGGCATCGATACCCAGACCAACGGTCATGACAGCGGCCGCCGCTTTGTCTGGAGTGGCAAGCTGGAAGAAGGCTACCCCTCCGTTGCCGCTCTCGCGGCTGCGCCCTTCGCCGAACAACCAATGGCGTTTATCTCCAATGGTGGCTATGACTTTACTGCCTCGGTGGTTGCGCCGGTGCGCACGGCGAGTGCCGGCACCTTCAATCAATTGGCTTTCCCAAATAGTCAGTTCCCGACTGACGAGGAACTGAAAAATGTGAGTTTTTTCAGTAATAGCGCCTATAACGCCATCCAGCAGGCCAGGGAGCAGCGCCTCACCAGGCAGATCATTGCGGAATCCCTGCCCAAGCGACAGCAGCAGATGAGCCAGTTACAGACTGTCCGAAGTTCTGATGTTGAGCTCGAAGACCTGCTCGCCTTCCTGCCCGATGAAGTATCTACCGGACTGGCGGGTCAGGCTGAGATTGCCATTGCCGCCTTTGCCAGCGGACTGGCAGTGAGCGCAAACCTCAATGCAGGCGGTTTCGATACCCATGGCGATCATGATGAGGATCACACGGATAGTCTGACGGAACTGCTTGAAGGCATAGACCACCTCTGGGAGCAGATTGAAGCCCAGGGCATGCAGGACAAGGTGACAGTTGTCATAGGCTCTGATTTTGGTCGCACACCTTTCTATAACACCGGAGAAGGTAAAGACCACTGGAACATCACGTCGGTGATGGCGATGGGGGCAGGTATCACTGGAAACAGGGTAATAGGGGCTACCGATGAAAATTTTGAAGCCTTCAGGCTGAATCCGGGCACATTGCAGCCGGACGACAGCGGCATCATCGTCACGCCTCAACATGTCCATCGCTCGCTCAGGGACTTCCTCGGCATCCAGAGCGATCTGGACAACCTCTTCCCCATCAATGTGGAGAAGCTGGACCTGTTCAGCTAATCAAAGGGGTCAGAGTAATTTGATCCCTGCCGCCAATAACTCATTGATCTACGGAGCGGATCAAATTACTCTGACCCCTTTCTATTTCGCGGGTCGCGTAGAGGAACAGTTTCTTGCAGGTAATACCCAAACCGATTTTCCCCAGCCTCGTCTGGACCACGCTCTTCGATGATCGGGAAAGCTTCAATGCCAAGCTGCTGGAACAGATCTACAAGATGCGTGAAAAAGATCCTGCTGGAGTAAGTAATACCAATGTGCGCGGCTGGCAGAGCCCCAATAATCTGCAGACCCTGGAAGAATTCAAGGAACTGAACCTGCGCATCGTCCAGGTTTGCCAGGCCATCGCCGAGTCCCAGCATTTCATGCCGGGCCTGGTTTTCCAGCATCAGGCCTGGATTAATATCAATCCGCCCGGGGCTTCCAACAAGATTCACTACCACGCCAACTGTCATTTCAGTGGCATTTATTACATCAGCCTGAAGGCACCTGAATGCGGCAGCATTTTCTTCCGCGATCCGCGCGTGGCTTCGAGGATGATGACCTACCCGGCGACCGAACCTACTGAGTTCACATCCTCGGAAATACGCATGGATCCTGAAGAAGGCCGCATGTATGTTTTTCCCGGCTGGCTGGAGCACGGCGTGGAAGAAAACAAGAGCGGCGAGGATCGGGTGAGCATCGCGTTCAATGTTCTCGCTGGTCCCGGCGCTCCTAACCAGTAACACTTATCATACGGACAACCATGAAAAGATTATTTGGCTTGATCTGCATCCTGGTCATCGGGGGATGCAGTGAATCAACACCCGATAGCACATCCGAAACCATAGCCGGCACCATGACCAGCGAGGGCAGTTCGTCCCTGGAAACAGTAGAGACGATGCTGCATGAGCACATCGAGGTGCTGGCATCAGATGAGTTCGAGGGCCGCGCACCGGCCACTCCCGGAGAAGAAAAAACCATTAATTACCTGCGCGAGCAATTCCAGGCACTCGGCATTGGTCCCGGTAATGGCAATTCCTACTACCAGGCAGTGGAAGTGACGGAAGTCACCACCAATGGCGATCCTGTTCTCAGCATACAGGGCAGCGACTACCAGGCCACATTCGCCTATGGCAGTGAACAGGTAGTTGGCTCCCAGCAACAAATTCCCTTCGTCACCGTACAGGGTAGCGAAATGATTTTCGTTGGCTACGGTATCAATTCGCCGGAGCGGAACTGGAATGACTATGCGGGCATCGATGTTACCGACAAGACCGTCGTCATCCTGGTGAACGATCCCGGCTACGCTACCCAGGACCCGGAACTGTTCAACGGCAATGCCATGACCTACTACGGGCGCTGGACATACAAGTATGAAGAAGCGGCGCGCCAGGGCGCGGCAGCGGCCATTATTGTGCATGAAACCGGGCCCGCCGGTTATGGCTGGGAAGTGGTTAACAATAGCTGGACCGGACCCCAGATCGCGCTGACCGCCGCCAATCTGAACGGACATCGCGCCGAAATCGAAGGCTGGATGACGCAGGAAACTGCAATCGACGTCTTCGACGGTGCAGGACTCGATTACCAGCAACTAAAAGCTGCCGCCGCACAGCCCGGTTTCTCGGCGGTGCCCATGGGCGACCTGCGCATCAACGTCAGCGTGGAGAATTCGGTCAGGACATCTACCTCACAGAACGTGATCGCCATGATTCCCGGCAGTGAAAGGCCCGAGGAAACCATCATCTATACCGCCCACTGGGATCACCTGGGTGTCATCCCTGAAGTTGAAGGTGACAATATCTACAACGGTGCCGCTGACAATGCATCTGGCACCGCCGGCCTGCTGGCACTGGCCTGGTTGCACTCACAACAGCCTCCACCCAAGCGCAGCATTGTCTTTCTCGCGGTGACAGCCGAAGAATCGGGCTTGCTCGGTTCCCAGTGGTACGCCGAACATCCTGTCTATCCGATCGAGACCACGGTGGCCAACATCAACATGGACAATATGAACAGTTTTGGTCGCACTCGTGATGTGGTCGTGGTCGGTGCTCGCAGCAGCGAACTGGAAAACTACCTGGCCGAAGCCGCTGAACGGCAGGACAGGTATATTCGCTCCGAACCCACTCCCGAACGCGGATATTATTACCGGTCAGATCACTTTAACTTCGCTAAAGTGGGCGTCCCGGCACTGTTTGCGGAATCAGGTGAAGATAATCTGGAATTTGGTATCGAGTACGGCGCCACGATGGCACAGGACTATACTGACAATCGCTACCATGCTCCCAGCGATGAATACGATCCCTCGTGGAACCTGGCTGGTGCCGCAGAGGATTTGCTCCTGTATTTCGATATTGCCACCGAGCTCGCCAATGACGACTATTTCCCACAATGGTATGAAGGTAATGAATTCAAGGCGATTCGGGATACCAGCGCCGACCAGCGCCAGTAATACCATCGTCATGATGTTGTAAGACACAACAATGAGAATAGACACCTGGCTAGCGGAATAATTGCCATGCGCACAGGAATAACTCTTCGCTCCCTGCCACTGCTAATCGCAGCGCTGCTGATTGGAGGCTGCAGCAACCTTGCAGACACTGACGCCCTGCGTACGGTCACCGTGCTGTACACCAATGACGAGCATGGCTGGATGGAGGGCATGGAATCCGAACAAGGTGCAGCCAACCTGTTCGCTCTCTGGCAAGCACGGGAAGGCTTCACCCCGGATGGGCCCTTCCTCGTGCTCAGTGGCGGCGACAACTGGACTGGCCCCGCTATCTCAACCTGGACCGAAGGCCAGAGCATGGTCGAAGTGATGAATGCCATGAACTATGACGCCTCGGCTGTCGGCAATCACGAGTTTGATTTCGGCCTTGAGGTTATCGAGCAGAGAGCAACCGAAGCCGACTATCCCTACCTTAGCGCCAACACGCGCTGGCGCAGCAATGGTGCTGTACCGACGGATATTGGTATCTTGCCCTTCACCATCAAGACGGTGAATGATGTTCGCTTCGGCATAATCGGCCTCACTACCCTCGACACTCCGACGGCAACCAATCCAGCTAATGTCGCCGAGTTGAGTTTCATCAATTATGAACAGGCACTGAGAGAGACCGTTCCCGCGGTGCGCAGCAACGATATCGATGTGCTCCTGGTGATTGCGCACGTGTGCATCAACGAACTCGAGCCCTTGATTCGGGCCACTCAGGATCTGGATATCGCCATGATGGGTGCGGGCCATTGCAATGAGCTAACTGCCCGCCGCATCGGCGAAACAGTTCTGCTCGGCGGCGGTTTTCACTTTACCTCTTACGCCCGTGCGCGTTTCACTTACAACACCGCATCCGATCAACTGGTAAGAACGAGATTCAATGCCAATGACTACCGTAACAGTTCCCAGGATGAAGATATTGCTGCGCTAATCGCAGGTTGGTCGGCACAGACCGAAGAGATTCTGTCAGAACCGGTTGCATTCCTGGCCGCCGGCGTTCCCCGGCGCAGTGGCGTGCTGGAACAGGCCATCGTTAATTCCTGGCTGCTGGCCGACCCATCTGCAGACATTGCCATTACCAACGCCGGCGGTATTCGAATTGACTTGCCTGCAGGTCAGATCGATGTGGGCACCGTAGTATCACTAATGCCCTTCGACAACACCATAATAGCCGTTGAAGTCAGCGGCCAGGTAATAGAACAGGCACTGGCGGAAGGAACCCGGCCTGTAGTTGGTGGACTGCGCAGACAGGGAAGCGGCTGGACCGTCGCCCGCACAGGCGAACCTCTTAGTGCAGATCGAAGCTATCGAGTTCTGGTCAATAGCTTCATGTATGCCGGTGGCGACAACTACACCATGCTGCCAGAAGCGGATCCCAATGGTTTCGATACCGGCATCAATTACCGCCAGCCGTTCCAGGACTGGTTACAGCAGCAGGATAGCAGCCCGAACCAACCCCTGCGTCTTTAA
>CAYTLI010000031.1:0-1369 GCA_964438455.1 uncultured Pseudohongiella sp. | reverse complement strand
GCGGATCAGCAAACCGTGCTGCGCCTGGGCCTGGAGAACCTGCCGCTCGAGCGCTGGCTGCATATCGATGCTGATTTTCATTTGTTCCAGCAACACAAGTTGCAGCAAGCAGAACGGGACAAGACCCGGGTCTTTGCAGCCCTGGAGAATTCAGTTGCCGCTCAACAGGAGTTCGGCAATTTTCTTCGCAACCACCTGATCAACTGCTGGCCGGATCACTACAAGCTGTCAGGGGAAAAGCTTTACCACACTTCTACTCAGCTAAGCTGGCCCGCCGATCCTCTTTCACTATGGGAGAGCTGCCTGTGGATTCAGGATGATATCTGCCTGCTCGAATCAGCAGATCAGAACACAGACCAGGAATATATCCTGACAGCGGCAAGCCTTTGTTCGCCTTCAAACTGGAAGCTCGAGGACAAGATTGGTCACACTGTCGACCGCATTCATGATCCGGTGCCGGGTTATCAGCAACAACTTGCCGAACGGGTCAATAAACTCCTGGCCGGGCTGAAACCTGGAAAACCAGTGCTGCGTTACAACTGGTCGGTACAAGCAGGCAATGAGCTTTGCTGGCGTGATGATGTTGCCAGTGAATCTGCCGAAGACTATTACTGGCGGGTGGAGAGACAAACCTTGCTGAAACTACCGCAAACAGGTGCCATCGTATTCGCTATTCGCATCTTTCTGCACAGCTTCGCAGTCATGGAACTGGACAGTCAATTCAGGGCAAATCTGTCAGAAATTTTATTGCGTCAGTCCGAAGATCTGCGCCATTACAAGGGGCTCGATGCCGCGCTACTCGAACGACTGCAGGGTAAACAGTAGCTGCTCAGCATCAGTCAGATTCAGCACCAGGTTGCGATAGGCTATGATGCCGTCCACTTCCAACTCCGGAATGATCAACTGACCGGATCCCTCATTAAAAGTAGCGAAGTCAGATTGCGACTCACTCAGGGCCACCACGGTTTCTGACAAGGCCCTGATTACAACTTGCGGACTCTGGGAATCGATACTGAATGCCAACTGCACGAGACCAGCACTGCCGGCGTCAACACTGAGAATCAAATTGCCAGACCCGGCATCGAAACGATTGGCTGCGAGCTGCTGCCCTTGTATAGCCATGCTTGTGAATACAAGGTTTTCCCTGGTCACGCTCAAGCCATTGAAGTTCACTACCGGCAACTGATTAACTGACGCGGAAATTGCTACCCGCTGCAATGCGGCGATGGCATCAACCACCGTCATCCCATCATTGAGCACCCGACCGAATACGGTGAAGCCGCCGTTATCTGAATCCAGTCCGGTATTGTCTGCAAGATTGATAAACCACTGGCTCGTTGCTGAATTCGGATTTCCAGCAACCTTGGCC
>CAYTLI010000030.1:0-19775 GCA_964438455.1 uncultured Pseudohongiella sp. | reverse complement strand
AACGCTGCTTCAAATACAATCAGCAGTGTTTCCTGGCTCATGCTCGGCATGATGAAACTCGGTAATCCTGTCGGAATTTCACCAAGGATCGGCGCGCCAACAATAAACAGGCTGGCGACAGTACCGATGATCAAACCGGCCAGAGGCGCAGGAACAATCTTGCCAAATGATGCGGGCCACTTGAACACGATGATCAGGGTCATCACACCAATGCCCAGTGCTACCCAGTTCGGATCCATTACTGCACCTGGAATTTCTACCAGCGCTGGAATGGTGCCGCTGCCTTCCGGCTCATGGCCAAACAGGCGGCTGGTTTGCAAGGCAATGATGATACAGCCGATACCGCTCATAAAACCTGAGATCACAGGGTAGGGCACCAGGCGGATGTACTGACCGAGTTTAAACACACCAAAGGCGATCTGGATCAGACCTGCCAGGACAACGGTTGTAAACACCAGGGATGGGTTACCACCCAGGGCAGCATATACACCGGCGAAGACAACGACCATCGGTCCGGTAGGACCAGTTACCTGTGAACCGGTACCACCGAACAGCGACGCGAAGAAGCCGACGATGATGGCGCCATAAAGACCTGCTATAGGTCCGGCACCAGACGCCTCACCAAAGGCCAGGGCCAGAGGCAGGGCGACGACACCCGCGGTGATACCACCGTAGATGTCGCCTTTAAGATTATCTTTTGAAAAACCAAACATGGGTTTAACTCCTATAAGCCTTTAAGCAGACTTCAACGTTGGCTCAGCAGCGTTCATGAATTCTGCATAGCGCTCTTCCGCAGGTACGAACTGACCAGTCTCGTCGTCGAACGCCACGATGGTTCCGTGCTCGATGTCATACACCCAGCCATGCAGCTCAACATCGCCGGTGGCCAGCTTGGACAGTACGGCGGGATGTGTGCGCAGGTGCTGAAGTTGCAGAACAACATTTTCTTCAGTCACGTGGCCGAGGGTATCGGAGGTGTCGTCACCAACTCGTGCACGAACCGCTTCAACGGCACCACGTGAGTGCTCAAGCCAGTCCTGTACGTGTGGCAGGTCGGTCAGGGCAGCAGGATTCAGCGCACCTTTCATAGCACCGCAATCTGCGTGGCCACAAACAACGATGTGCTTAACGCCCAGAGCAGCTACTGCGAACTCGATAGAGGCAGTAACACCGCCCGCAACACGAGAGTGTGGAGGCACGATGTTGCCCGCATTACGAATGATGAACAGATCACCAGGTTCAGTCTGGGTGACCAGGTTCGGATCGATTCGCGAGTCGGAACAAGTAATGAACAGAACTTCCGGGCTCTGGCCAGTAGCCAGCTCCGAAAACAACTTCTTCCTTTCTTGGTAGGAAGAATTACGAAATTGAGCAATTCCAGAGATCAGTTTTTCCATTTCAAATTTCCTCACAGGGAATGACTTAACAGTGATGCGCAATATTACGTACAGAGTTATGATAAGAATATTGCGTGGAACACTATTTCGTTATAGATTTTATCTATCACTGAAAACCACCAGCAGGACGCCATCAGCCCATGGATACCCTCGACAACCTGTCTCTGAAGCAGATTCAGTACTTCGCCGCGGTCGCAGAATTCGGCAGTTTTCGCCAGGCCGCATTCCGCCTGAATATCACCCAGCCGACCCTGAGCAACCAGGTGGCAGCAATGGAAAAAGCCCTTGGAATTCAGTTATTTGAGAGATCCCGAAAGGGTATCAATACCACCCCCCAGGGCCGGGAGCTGCTGGTCAGTGCCCGCCGCGTGATCGAGGAGGCACAGGGCTTTACCACCCAGGCGGCTATGCTCTCAGGCGGCGGCATGGGTACCTACCGGCTGGGGGTGACCCCAACCCTGGGCCCCTATCTGCTGCCCCACATCCTCAGCCCTATTCACGCACGCTATACCGATCTCAAGCTCTATGTGCGGGAGGATGCCCCCAGCGACCTGGAAACTGGACTGATCAATGGCCAGCACGACCTGATCCTCTCCACCCAGCCAATAATGTCAAATGAGCTGGTTGTCGCCCCCCTGTTTCGTGAGCCACTGAAGCTCGCCCTGGGCCAGGATCACAAGCTGGCGAAAAAGAAGAGCATCAACCGCATGGACCTGTTGGGCGAGCCAGTGCTGACGGTTTCCGAACATCACCTGTTCCACCGCCAGATCGCCGAGCTGTGTGAGCGAGTAGGTGCGGTACTGAGAAGGGACTATGAAGGTACCAGCCTCGATACCCTGAGGCAGATGGTAGTCATGGGCATGGGCGTGGCATTCCTGCCGGCACTGTATGTGAAATCGGAGATTCGGGGCAGTGAGGAACTTCGTACCACCGATGTGGAAGGCATCAATGTGGTGAGAAACCACGCACTGGTTTGGCGGAACACCTCACCGGCGAGAAATTTCTACCGTGAACTGGCTGACATGATTCGAAATATCGTGGAGACATCACTCGGTGATGTGATCCTGCCGGCAGCCCGCGCAAGAGTGGGGAGGAAAGCCCGGCACTAATAAGCGAATAACAAAAAAGGCAGCTTGCGTTTGCAATGCTGCCTTTCGTTTTACTGCCGCTTACCTTAGTTGCGCGAAGGATCCTCATCGTAAGGTGCGCCGGTACCGGAAGAGCCCATGAAGAACTTGCGTCCGTCTTCAAAGGTAATATCACGACCGTTCGCGCGTGCGCTACGGTCTTTACTCTGGTAACCATCTACAACGATCATGGTGCCCGGCAAGATCGTATCTCGTGCCAGACCTCTGCGCAGTAAAGTGTTAGGTGTGCCACCTTCTACCATCCACACAGTAGTGCTGCCGTCATCATTGGTCACTTCCAGGTGAATCCAGGTATGGGGGTTGACCCATTCCACCCGAACGATTGGACCACGCAGGAGTACTGGTCGGTTGGGGTCGAATTCCGCACTGAAGGCGTGGTGCGCAACCGCCTGCGTGCCAATGCTTGCCCACAGGCCAGCCGCGGCCATGATGGCAGCACCAATTTTCAAGATAAGGAATTTAGAACGCATGATTGGTTTCCTCAATAATTCAATTACTGGTTAGTTTGGATTGGGTATGCCGCCGGGATCTTCGCCGCGGTATTCCATTTCCATCACTCGTGCGCCACGCATGATGCCTTCAAGTGCGTAGTTGGCTTCATGGCAGGCGTACTCGAATACCTTGTTGTCAGTGCGAGGCCAGGAATACTCGCCGCTAAAAGGCGCTTCCCAAACCGAGTCATCTTCAACAGTGAAGCTGTAGATCACCTTGTCAGGATTTTCATAACGGAAGTATTCGGTAACTTTCATGTTAGCCGAGCCGCGCGAGAACGCTGGCGTATCACGAAAGTTTGTTGTTTCTACGACCAGAGTGTCACCTTCCCACCAGCCGATGGAATCGCCGAGCCACTTCTGAATGTGAGCGGGATCATGCTCGGCATTCATGCGCACAATGCGGGCCTCATGCACCATCTCCACATTGATGATGATAGTGTCTTCGGTCTGCACGATACGCTTGTGGTTGTTATACAGCGCCGGCATCATGGGCGGCCCGGCGGTAGAGCTGAATGACAATATGCAGCGCTCCGCGAAGGGACGGTTCTCAGGATTGTCATAAGGACCAGGCGCATCAAGCCCGGCGTCCAGCCAGTAAGCCGTACCATCGTTGGCACCGCCTTCACGGCGCGGTGCTTCGCCGGCGCCTAATGCGGCTCGCAATGCATCCCTTGCTTCATCGGTAACCGGTGGGAAGCGGCCATTAAGCGGGTCGGTAATAATAGAAGAGCGAAACTCACCGTCGATGCGAACCACGTCGGTGCCGTTATCGATCCAGAATGTGTTGTAGCCACCCACATTACCGGCGGCGCCCGTTGAGCCATCTCCACCTTGTGGCGGCGCCGCCCGATTTGGGTCACTACCCTGCTGGTTGGTTTCCTTGCGCTCGAAATCCGCATTGGCGATGGTGTATGCCTCGTCATCAGTCAGGATGAGGCGGTTGCCAAATTCTGCGGGTCTCTGGAGTGGCGTCAGCGTAGACACATCATAGGTGCCGGAAAAATCTGGTTTGCCATCTCGTGTGCGCGGGATGTCACCGCTTTGCGCTGACGCCTGCATAACTGACAGTGGCGCGAGTACCAGGCCAGCGAAAGCCAGCGCGCCGAGGCAGAGTGTTTTGAATGAACTATGCATTACTGTACTCCTCGTTTTAATCTCGTGGCAACGGATAACGCCGATGCTCACCGAATAGTAACTCTTCTACAAACTCCACACAGCGAAAATCCATGATCCGGGCATTGGGCTCCATGCGTCGGTAGATAGGCATCTTGATGGTGAAGGGCTCGGTCAGGACCAGGGGGTCCTCAATGGTTGCTTCATAATCGATGTGGTTCGCGCCCATCATGGTGTAGCGCTCGGTAACCTTCATCTGGTAGCTGTGGTGACTGCCGGCACGATCCAGCCAGGTCTGGTCAATCAGGCCAGTGACTTCCACCACCAGCGTGTCGCCTTCCCAGTGTCCCGCTGACCAGCCCATCCAGGAATCCACCGGGGCCGGACCGGGATCTTCCATGTAGATATCGCGTACTGAGTTGGCGAACTGGTAAGCGATGAAAAAATCATTCTCATTCTGCACAATCTGGAAAGGGTGCGGCATGTATGTCGCGCGGGGTACGCCCGGCATGTAGCACTTCACTTCCGGATCGCGGGTAATCCAGTTGGCCGCGTTGTCTTCCTTTACCCGGCGCGCCTGTTCGTTATAAGGAATCTGTCCGCCGCCCACGATCACGCCCATGGAGCCTGGAACAGCCAGAACGGCACCGGCTCGCAGGGTTTCGGCGGCAGGTACCGGATTGACGGGACCTTCCCGCATCATCACAGAATGGCGTGCAATGTGGGGTTCGAGATCCCAGTTTGCTTCATTGATTACCTGCCAGATGCCATTGAAATCAGGCTTTCCGTCCGGCAGGCGAGGAATATCCTGTGCCGTGGCCGATAGGCTGCAGAGTAATGTGAAGGTGAAAAATAAAGAGGTGGCAAACGCCTTCATTCGGTGCTCCCTTTGGTATGGCCGACGGTCGCTGGCAGCCGCCTGTTCTTGTTCTGTAGCTCGGTTTCTAACTGTAATAAATGTGCCAGGAACCACCTAGTCTAGCTCCCTTGGGGGCCGCTGTATAGAAAGCCGGGCCTGTGGAATTGTCCAGTATCCGGGCTTTTGGGGCAGGGTGACGCCAGGATCAGCCGGGTCGCAGCAGGGTGAACATGGAATCAGCATCCACCCGGGTGTAGTCGTTGTAGCCCAGGCGCCCAATGGGCTTGATGCTGGCAATATCGACGAGTCCCTCGTCGGTGATGTATTCGTCCTTGATATGGATGCCGATGACTTCGCCGAATATTACCTTGTAGATGTCCCCCTCATTCCAGCCGGCGATTTCCGTGGTCTGCATGTATCGGCATTCCAGGTGCACCGGTGCCTCGGCGATTCGTGGTGCCCGCACCACTTCTGAATCTATCGGGGTCAGGCCGGAAAGGGCTATCTCATCCGCGTCTTTGGGTAGCGTCGCGGATGAGGCATTCATCTGCTCCCGCAACTCCCAGGAGGCCATGTTGCAGACAAATTCGCCAGTACTCTCTGCGTTGCGCGCCGAATCTTTCAGCCGGTCGTCCTCCATGCCAATGCCTGCGGAAAACATGACTACCGGCGGGCGATAACAAACGGCATTGAAGAAGCTATAAGGTGCCAGGTTAAATACTCCGTCGTCGCTGACCGTGCTGATCCAGCCGATGGGGCGGGGCAGTACCAGGCTGTTAAAAGGATTCTTCGCCAGGCCATGATCCTGATTCTTCGGTTGGTAAAACATAGTGCTTAGTCTTGCTTTGAAGTTTGGTGAAGGTGTTGTTCGAGTTTGCCGCGTAAGTCTGCGAGGGTGAGCGGCTTGGTGAGATAATCATCCATGCCGGCATCGAGGCAGCGGTCCACTTCGCCCGGGATCGCGTTGCCCGTTATACCTACCACGGGAATTCGTTTCCCCGGCTCCTGTGATTCTTCTTTACGGAGAGTCTTAACCATCTCCAGGCCATTGAGCACCGGCATGTTCCAGTCCGAAAGAATCATGTCGTATTGGTTCTCACGCCAGCACTGCAAGCCATGTTCCCCGTTTTCAGCGACATCGACTTCACATCCGAGCACGTCGAGCTGTAAACGCAACGCTTCCTGGTTTTCATAGTTATCTTCCACGACGAGAATCTTTGGTGTTGGTGAAGAAGCTTTCTTCTCGTCGGGTTCACTTTCATTCACTGCCGACTCGTTATCATCAGTTGTCATCACCACCAGTGGCAGGGTGAGAGTAAAGCTTGAACCTTTCCCCGGCGCAGATTCGACAGATACTTCTCCGCCCATCAATTGCGTAAGCTCTGCTACGATGCTCAAGCCCAGTCCAGAACCGTCCACATGGTGAGCGGCAATTAGTGTGCCCTGCACAAAGGGTTGAAACATGTTCTCCAGCTGCGACTCACTGATGCCAATACCGTCGTCGCGCACTCTGATGCAGTACTGATCAGGGCCGGCAAGAAAGACCTTGATATCTACCGGCTTGGTTGTCCCATTGTCAGTTTGAGTGGAATATTTGATTGCATTGCCAACCAGATTTATTACGCATTGTGCCAGCCTTACCGAATCACCATAGAGTCGATCGGGAACGTCAGGGTCGATTTCCAGCCGCAGAAACACATTGTTCTTGGTGGCGATTACCTGGAGTGTGGAAACAATGTCAGTTAGCACCTCAGATAAGGTGAAGGTCTCGTTCTCCAGTTGCAACTTGCCCGACTCAATCTTGGCGAGATCAAGAATGTCATCGATCAGGCGCAGTAATACCTTCGATGAACGCATTATGGTGTTAACCATGCGTTCCTGGGGTTCCGCGAGTTCGGACATCTCCAGCAACTCGGCCATGCCGACAACACCATTGAGTGGTGTACGGATATCGTGGCTCATCTTGGCGAGGAACTGGCGCTTAGCTTCTTCCGCGTGTACGCGATCACTGATGTCTGTATAGGTCAGCACATATCCACCGCCGGGCACCGGTTGCCCATAGACTTCGCAGTGGCGGCCGTTGAATAGCTGCTGGTCCTCATGGAAGGGTTCGAAGGAACGCGCGCGTTTCAGGCGCCATTCTATGCGTAATTCTGCACTGCCGGTACCACCATAACCACCGCGACTGGCATTGAGCCGAATGACTTTCTCAAAACTATCCCCGACTTTTGCCTCATCCTCGGAGATCTCCAGCAGCTCGCGCACGCGATCGTTTATTTCCAGAATGGTGAGCTCGCTGTCATAGATGATGACACCGTGCTGCAGATGATCGAAGGCAGCGTGGAACAGCCGGGCAACTTCAATGCTTTCAATATCGTCTTTATTGGGGCTGTTCATACTTTTGATATGTCACCAAGGCAGAGCGGACATTGTAGCAGCAGCGTAGCACTTGTGCTGCCAGAGGAGTTCCCTGATCAGGAAAACCCCTTTCCAGTCCCGTTTGTGGTACAAACCTGTTTTCCGTTTTTAATGTCAGTAAATGTCCAAGAGCAAGCCCCTTGCCGGCTACCAGGTTATCGACTTCTCTGCTGTCTATGCAGGGCCGATCTGTGCCCGCTTCCTGCTCGACTGTGGCGCCGACGTCATCAAGATCGAACCACCCGGAATCGGTGACATCACCCGTGGGGCCGATGGTCTCACACCAGTGTTCGCCCATTTCAACGCTGGCAAACGCAGTGTGGCTATCGACCTGAAGACCGCTCGCGGCCAGGAGATCGTCAAAGAGCTGATCGCCGAATCTGACATTCTCATCCAGAATTTTCGTCCCGGCATCATGAGCAAGTTCGGCCTCGACTATGACAGTCTGCATCAGGCCCATCCCAGCCTGGTGTACTGCTCAATCTCTGGATTCGGCCAGAGCGGCCCATGGGTCAATCGCGCCGCATTCGCACCCATCGTGCATGCTGCCAGTGGTTTCGATAGCGTGTTCGCGAATGCACAGGAAGGTGACGAGCACAGGCCACCAAATTGGGAGATCATGGTGGCCGACATTCTCACCGGTGCCTATGCGTTCGGTGCCGTACAGACTGCACTTCTGGCGAGGGAGCGAAGCGGCGAGGGAGATCACATCGATGTGAGCATGATGGATGCGATGATGACGCTGATTCCTGCACAGTTGCAGGATGCCCAGTCTGAAGACTCTATTCCCATTGGCCGCTTTCATCCGGTGCGCACGGCAGATAGTTTCATCATGGTCACGCCCATTTCCAACAAGAACTTCGAGAGTCTGTGTGAGCTGTTACAGCGACCTGAACTGTTGACTGATCCCCGCTTCGTCTTTGGTCCGCGCACGCGGCACTTTCGCGAGCTGGCAGAGGAGATAGAACAGTGGACGCACAGTTTGCCGACAAGTGAGTGTGTGGAATTGCTGAACACAGCCGGCATTCCATGCAGTGCCTACGTGACACCGGAAGAATTAATGTCACTGCCGCAGACTGCAGAGCGGGGATCATTCTCGGGCATGCAGCATGACCGACTCGGAGAATTTCTGATTCAGAACATGCCAGTGCAGTTTGCCAACGTGAACAACAAGGCAGCGGATTGGGTTGCCGAACTGGGACAACATACCAATGAAGTGTTGGAATCAAGCTTAAAGCTATCGGCAGAAGAGTTGAAACTGCTGCGCGAAGAGAACGTAATTGCCTGAATGGTTGTTCTGAGGGGAGTATCAGGAAGATGATGCAAAAATATTTCGAAGATTTTGAAGAAGGAAGCTTTAGAGAATTTGGTGAATACCATGTCACCGAGGAAGAGATAATCGGGTTTGCTTCGAAATATGATCCCCAGCCTTTTCACCTCTCGGAAGAGGCGGGCAAGGCCATGATCTTCGGTGGCCTCTGTGCATCCGGTTGGCACACCTGTGCGATGGCCATGCGCATGC
Organism: uncultured Pseudohongiella sp.; assembly: GCA_964438455.1. Classification (GTDB taxonomy): domain Bacteria; phylum Pseudomonadota; class Gammaproteobacteria; order Pseudomonadales; family Pseudohongiellaceae; genus UBA9145. Next base: position 10,824 of record CAYTLI010000030.1, on the reverse strand, counting down.
TGGTGGATAATATGCCAGAAGACTCGGGATCCCTGGGCGCGGCCGGCATTGATGAGCTACGCTGGGTTAAACCGGTTTTTCCTGGCGACACCCTGCGAATGCGTAGCACAGTGGTGAGCAAGAAAGAGTCCCGGTCCCGTCCCGAGTTGGGCATCATGGTGATGAAGAACGAAGTCTTTAACCAGAAAGATGAGCTCGTGCTCAGCTTCTGTCCAACCGTAATGCACAGGCGCCGACCGGCGGCTTGATCAGGATCTGGCTGCCTGGCCCAGGTAACGCTGGAACGTCACTTCCACAAAATCATCGACGCCGGGCACGAACCAGACCGTCAATGCGGTGGTAACAATCGCGATGGCGAGAAAAATATAAAAATTCTTCATGAGCCAGCTCCCGATCGCGGCGCGGCTTCAAACAACCACACCTGCCCAGACTCGATGGTCTCCCTGGTGGTGGCGGAAGGATATTTCTCCGATATCACTGCGGTGATGCCATCCAGTTCCGGGCCCGACTGCACGCGATTGAGTTGTCTTTCATAGCGCGTGCCATCGATGCGCAAGACAGCGCGCCCGTTTTCAGAAGCCTGCACCGGCCATTGCTTCCACAACCTTCCGACTGTGGTGTCCATGTATCCCGACCACACGTAGAGTTTGCCAGCCGAAGAGGCTACCCAGATGCGTCTTGAGGTTGCTGGCTCTTCCAGCTGCATCTCAATGGTTGGAATCTCGTTGACGAAACTCCAGTCGGGCTCGGGCCCCTGAAACAACTCGCCGCTAACCAGCGGCCCTCCAGAAAATACCCGATTGGGGCCATCTTCAAAGCGTTGTTTGAAGGCCGCTGTGGCGACGGCGGTGACCGGGATCAGTGCCAGGCCGAGGATTACGATCAGGATGCGGACGACGATTTTCATGGCTGCAGCCTCCCAAAAAGTGCGTGCGGATTACAGTATCTCGCAACCTGGCCCATTGAACCAGACTGGCCCGCGCTGCGTATTAGGTAGTGATTTTTGGTATTAACCTGTGGGTAGAGAAAGATGAAGTTTCCTGTTGGCTCATTGAAAGCAAATGTTGGGGCGATCCTGTTGTTGCTGGCTCTGCTGTTGTCCAAAGAAGTCAGCGCTCTGGAGAAGCCAGAGTACGAGGTGATTTTCGAGGATGGCAAGATCGAGTATCGCCTGTACGCGCCCTATATCGTGGTTGAGACCGAAGTTGAGGGATTCGACGCGGACGATACCGAAGCAATGGAAGAGGCTTTTGACCGTTTGTTTGGTTATATCTCCGGCGACAACACCGCGCAGGAAAAGATCAAGATGACTGCCCCGGTGCAGATGGCGCGCACCGGCCAGGAAATTTCTGCAACAGCGCCGATCCAGACCAGCAAGACTGCCGACGGCATTCGCATGGCCTTCATGCTGCCCAGCAAATACTCACTGGATTCCGCCCCGGTACCAGCCGATTCACGTGTAAAGGTTAAACAGTTACCCGAGCGCATCGTTGCGGCGATTCGCTTTTCCGGACGCTGGACCGAACGCAATCTGCTGAAGAATGAAGCTCGCCTGATCGAGGACATTCGACAGCGTCAGCTTAACCCCACCGGGCCTTCGGTTTTCGCTGCCTACCATCCTCCGTTCATGCCGCCTTTCCTGCGCCGCAATGAAATTCATTTCGAGCTCACTGACGTAGAAGTGACTACTTTGTAGTTGCAGTGACACAAAAAGCCAGGCGGAAACCCGTTTTAAACTCAGAGGCTGCTATTGGGTAAAGAGGGCTGTCCCTGCCTGCTTGGGTGATTTACACTGATCGCGGATCACTTGTTCATTTCCCTGCACGTGGAGACACCTATGAAAACAACAATAGTGAAAATTCTGTCCATCGCCGCGCTGATCGGTCTGTTCTCGCAACAGGCAATGGCTCAGGATGCGGGCGGCGCTCTAAAACAAATCTCGGATATCGTTGCTTCGCTGAATCACTTTCCTTCTGATGCCGACAAGGCAACCCTGGCGGAAATCGCAGCCAACGATAGCCTGCCCCAAGGTCTGCGCAACATGGCCACAACAGTAGCTGGCATCAACCACTCTGCATCTGCAGAAGGTAAAGAGATGATGGCGGCAATCCAGGCAAATGATGCGGCCCCCGAGGGTGCGAAAGCGCTGGCGGGTGTTATTGCTGGCCTGAACCATGTGCCCAGCGACGAAGCCAAGGCTACCCTGGCGCAGTACTACCCCTAGCAGGATTGAGTAAGTAGTTCGCGCTTGCCCAGCAAGACGCGGCAACAATACAAAAAGCCGGTCGGATTGAGCTACAATCCCGCCGGCTTTTTCATTGCACAGTAATAATTTCCCATGCCCACACTTTCCGTACTTGACCTGGCGCCAATCATTGCAGGCAAGACTGCAGCCGATGCCCTGGCAAATTCTCTAGACCTGGCTCGTCATGTGGAGCAGTGGGGATACAAGCGTTACTGGGTTGCTGAGCATCACAACATGAAAGGCATCGCCAGTGCGGCAACCTCGGTGGTGATCGGTCATATCGCGGGAGGCACGAGTTCCCTGCGCGTTGGTGCCGGCGGCATCATGTTGCCCAACCACGCACCGCTGGTGATCGCCGAACAGTTTGGCACCCTGGCTGCACTCTATCCTGACCGGATCGATCTCGGGCTTGGTCGCGCCCCGGGCACCGACCAGTTAACTGCCCATGCACTGCGACGTAACCTGAACAGTAGCGCAGACCGATTTCCCGATGATGTAGTGGAACTGCAACACTATCTCAGTGATGCGCAGGAAGGGCAGGCGGTGGTGGCGACGCCGGGGGCAGGAAGTAATGTGCCCTTATACATCCTTGGTTCCAGTTTGTTTGGTGCACAACTGGCAGCGGCATTGGGACTGCCCTATGCCTTCGCTTCCCACTTCGCACCGCAGGATCTGATGGATGCCATCGCCATCTACCGGGAACGTTTCAAGCCAAGCGAGCAGTTGCAGCAACCCTATGTGATGGTTGGCTATAACGTATTTGCCGCAGAAACCGATGAGGAAGCGATCTACCTGCGCTCATCGGCATTGCAGGCCATGTTGGCACTGCGCCGCGGAACGCCGGTGCAGCTACCACCACCAGTCGAAAACTTCGAAGCACAGTTAACGCCGCCGGAACAGGCGATGTTGAAGATGATTACCAGTTGTTCAGCAGTGGGGTCGGTGGATTCAGTGGCCAAACAGATGGAAGCGTTTCTCGAGCGAACGCAGGCGGATGAGTTGATCTGTGTGGGATCGATTTATGATCACAGCAAGCGCGTCGAGTCATTTCGACTCGCAGCGCAAGCGCGTGATCTACTCGATCAACAGGCTAAAGCCTGTTGATTAGTACTCGTCGTAACCCTCGGTGAGTTCGATACGCACACCATTTGGGTCGACGATATAAGCGATGTTTAGGTCGATGGCTGGCACTTCCCGATACGGCACCTGGAACTCGATACCCATGGCTTCAAGTCGCTGACAAAAAGCTTCCAGGTCATCGATCTCGAAACCGACGTGGTCAATGGCTGTTCCCTGGGTGGCAGCCCGTGGTGTATTAGAGCCGCCAAAACTCAGGTTCATACCCGGCACGTTGGTTGTTGTGCCGATACGGCCGCGAGGTCGCACTTCAAGATTGAACACATCCGTATACCATTGCAGCAATTCTTCGTGGCCTTCGGTGCGATAGTGAATGTGGTAGCCGGCGATCTCGACCTGAAGTCCCTGGTCTTCCTGTAGCTCGACGCGAGCGCCACCGGGCATATCGATGTAGGCGTTTATCTGTCCTTCGGAACCGATAAAAGTTTCTTCATCGAAACCCGCCGCCTGGGTGCTGACGGTAAAGCCATCTGCTTTCCACTTATCCAGGAACCTGGCGATGTTGCGAACCTTGAATCCGAAGTGATCCATCACCGTTTCACTGGACGGCATGGTGGGGTCTCGCGGGCTTAGTGCTACCAGCATGTTGTTTAGCACAACAGCGGTAAGAATCGGGTTGCCTTCCTGGTTGCGGCCTTTCTCGACCACGCGACCGCCGAAGTGCTCGACCCAGATCCGCTTGTGCAGTTCCATGTCCGAAACATTGAGGTGCACGTGCCCGTAGGTCAGGCCATCATCGTTGAAGGTGGCGAGTTGTTGCGCCAGGGCAGGCGTGGCCAGTAGTACTGATAATAGAAGAGTAGTGAAGAATCGCATCGGGGTGGCCCTGTTATTGTAATTAGTGAGATCAGGCCTTGCAGGATATAGCGAAACTCTGGATCAGTCCAACCCGCCATGCACCCCTGCCCAGGCAGGAAACAGACTGAATCCATGCATAGTTACGCATATTGCCGGTGTTTTCCTACACTTTGGCCAAAGGGTAGGGAAGTAGGGAAACTGTCATGTCGATAAGCACTTTTGATACACTCAAGTACGTGCGCCGGCTCGAGAGAGCGGGTATGTCGCTGGAGCTTGCAGAAGCGCAGGCCGAAGTGCTCACCGAGGCATTCAATGTGAATCTCGATCAACTGGTTACCAAGGATTACTTCGAAGGCCGTATGACTGCCAGATTTTCTGAGCAGGATGCCCGCATTGATAAGTTGTTTGCTGAGCAAGGCGCCAGGTTCGAAAAGCGATTTGCCGAGCAAGATGCCAAATTCGAAAAGCGATTTGCCGAGCAAGATGCCAAATTCGAAAAGCGGTTCGCCGAGCAACGTGCTTACATGGATGTGAAGTTTGCTGAAATAGATGCAAAATTTCGTTTCTTCGGTTGGACCCAGGCAGTCATCGTCGCTGCTGTCATCATTCCCTATATTGAACGCCTGATAGCGCTTTAAGTAGTTGGTAGAGAAAAAAGAGCCAGGGCGCCAAACCATGCGCGCGGTGTGATCCGGTTCAGAACCTTCACTCAACGACGCCCTGGCTACTTCGAAACTATTTCACGCTAATTCAATAACTCACTCAGGAGTTGAACAGCGCGCTGCGCAGCGAAGCCCGTTGCGTCAGCCATTCACCACCAAACTTCTGCTTGTAGTGGCGCGACAGCAGGGTAATGGCGATGGAGCCGACAACGCCGGGCGCGATCCACAGAAAGATCGCCATGTCGTCAAAATTGCTGGCGAAGATCTCCTGAAAAAAGCGACGACCACCGAACACCGCGAAGGCAGTATAGGCACCGATACCGGAACCGATCAGACCACCCAGATGCTGCAACCACCACTCCTTCGGCCGAATCTCTTCACGGAAGGTATAGCGCAGGTGACCAATACCAGAGCCGATCTGCAAGCCTCCGAAGATCATGAACAGGATCGTGCCGCTATTAATGCCGGTAGTAAGAAGCACAACGCCTACCAGGACCAGTGCGACATTAAGCGCAACATGCGCAGGATGACGCAGGGCTTCGCGATTATCCCTGTGCAGAATGGTGAGCCATCCATGTCGGGTGCTGGTCAGCACCAGCACGCTGAGTGAAAACAGGAACAGGCCAAATTCCCTGATCTGCCTGATGGCATCCAGTTCAGCCTCCGGCGTGAGATCGAGTCCCGCCGCATGCATGGACAGTGGGAACAGAAGATCGAGGCTGGACATGATGATGCCCGAGCCGGAGACCGTGTACATGCACCAGGCAAAATAGCGCCCGAAGCGCTTGTGGTTCAGGTTGCCCTTGCGGGTGAAAACCGGTACCCAGAACAGGATGAGGGCGCAGGAGCCCACGGCGATGTGTAGATAAAGTGCGATCTGATGAATTGGCAACATAGGATGACTCCCGGGTAATGCTGGTTAATCAATATGCTGCACAGCTTAGGGGTTCGGGCTCGCAAGCATCAGTGCCACAAGTCACGACCTGCACTGTGACTTCTGGCCTATAGGTGGGAATCTGGCTCTGTGCAATAATTTTGCCTCATCAACTGGATAGCCCTTATGAGCACAAGTACTGACACAAGCGAATCGATCTTTGACAGCAACCGGGTGCTGAATCTTTCCGGCATGCTGGTCACGGCGGTGGTCGGCATTGTCGGCACGTATACCATGGAGGGAACTGGCGTGTTCCTGCCGGTGGCGATTTTCGCGGCTGCCCAGTTTGTGCTATTCGTCCTGTTCGGGCGCGAGCAGCGGCACGAGCGTTTGCGCACCTATTTCTGGCTGGAAGCATTGTGCATCGCAGTTCTGTTGTTCCTGGTGCCTTCTTCCTTCATGGCTGTACTCACCATGGTATGGCTGGTGCAATCGGTCGAGCTGAATGGTACCCGACAGACGGTGCCATACATGCTCGCCAGCCTCAGCTACTTCATCGTTATGCAGTTTGTGCATTACGGATTCGAGGAATGGGTGAGTGTGCTGGTGAGTTTCTTTCTCTATGGCTTACTGCAATTGTTTGCGGTCAGCGTCGTAACCCGTGCCAATCGTGAGCGGGACCAGCGTGAACAGATTGCGGCCATGAACAGAGAATTGATTGCAACACGAGAGCTGCTGTCGCAATCGTCGGCACAGAGCGAAAGGTTACGCATTGCCAGGGACCTGCACGACATTCTCGGCCATCACATGACGGCACTAATCCTGAACCTGGAGATTGCCAGTCATAGTGTGGAGGGCCAACCGAAAGAGAAGGTAGAGCAATCCCTCGCCCTGGCAAAACTGCTGCTCACTGATTTGCGCAATACCGTTAGCGAGCTACGGGACGAATCGGGAATCAACCTGGAAGATTCGATCAGGAAATTGATCGCCGGGATTCCGGATTTTGCCTTCGAGCTGGATTTCACTGCCGCTCCGGATATCGCCGACGTGGACAGCGCAGAAACTTTCCTTCGCTGTGCCCAGGAAGCGGTAACAAATGTATTGCGACACAGCGATGCCAGTCGATGCCAGATCATCATGGCAGGTGATGAAGAAAGCTGCACACTCACCATAAAGGATAACGGCAGTGGTGTCGCTGATATCGAACCGGGCAATGGCCTGAAAGGCATGCAGGAGCGGGTGCAGGCAAAAGGCGGCGAACTTGCATGGCAGCAGGATGCGCAAGGATTTCAATTACGCATCACACTGGCGGCGGGGTCAGCCACATGAAGATCAGGGTGATGTTGGCGGAAGACCAGAACCTGGTCCGGGAAGGTCTGCGCAATCTATTGCAACTCAGTGACAACATCGAGGTCGTTGGTGAAGTGACAGATGGCTCCGAGGTGCTGGAAGGCCTGCGGCGCTTTCAACCCGATGTGTTGCTCACAGATATTCGCATGCCGAAGATGAATGGCATCGAGGCCCTGCAGGCCATGCAGGAAAAAGGTATCGACACACCGGCCATCATCCTCACGACCTTCGATGATCATCAACTGGTGCTGGAAGGCATGCAGGCGGGGGCCAGCGGCTACCTGCTCAAGGACGTTTCCCTTGAGAGTCTCGTCGATGCAATTGAAACCGTGCACAGGGGTGAGACCCTGGTGCAACCGGCACTCACCGAAAGGATTATCAAAGGTCTCTCATCAATGACATCCACGTCATCCATGACCAGTGGTGACCAGGAATCAGACGTGGTCGATGAGTTGTCGCCGAAAGAGCTGGAGGTGCTGAGGCTGATGGCTGGCGGTTACAGCAATCGTGAAATCTCCAGCGCGATTCACAAATCTGAGGGTACGGTGAAGAACCAGGTGTCCTCCATCCTGGAAAAACTCGGTGTCCGTGACCGTACCCAGGCCGTACTAAAAGCCATCAACCTCGGCCTTCTCTAGATCAATCGGCTCCCTGGTGTTGCTGTGCTTCAGGGTAAAGTACCAGCAATGCTGACGCCGGTGAATCCTTTGCAGTGAGCAGATTTTCGGCACGTTGCGCGTGAACCTTGCTGGCTTCAGATTTGCCGAAACTCTCGTGCCAACGGGCCAGTACCAGTTCAGCCTCTGCGAGCATACTGTGATCATCGGCTGCCAACTCCGCGAGCAGGTCACGGCGCATTTCCAGTTTCTCCAGTCCAATAAGATAGCGCTTCTCCACCGCTTCCTTCTTGTCTTCGAGGATATCCAGACCCGGAACGATGATGCGCAGGCGATAACTGGTGCTGCCACCATCGCGAATCGCTGCCACTTCCTCGCCATAAGCGTTGGCCAGTTCCAGCAACAGTTCCGCATAGTTCGTGTCGCGGGCGATTCTGTTCAGCTGTGCATACTGCACGGCCAGTTCATTGAGGGACGTGGACCTGATCAGGTGTCTCGCCGTATTGTCCTTCTTGTCTTCTTCAGAGCCCCGGCCATGGACCGCAGCCATCCAGCGCATGCGGCTGAGCCGGTCGCTTGCCACACCCTGGAACTTCTCGCCAATCAACCAGGCATAGTGTTCAACATGTTCGTTGACCTCGTCCCAATCGCCACGCGCCATTTGCATTTCAATCTCTTGTTGTAAGAATGGATACTGCAGCGGCGTGTAGAGCCCATCTTCGATGCGGGTAATGTGGGCGGCGCGGTCGAAGATCGCCTCCGCATCGCTGAAGCGATTGGCATTGATCTGTGCGTTTGCCAGTTGTTGCAGCGGTTCAATCAACTGGTAGCTGTAATGACCGAGTTCCAGCTCGAGTGTCTGTAACTGTTCCCGATACAGGGAGATGTTTTCAGATTTCTCCACATAGGTTTCAATGACGGTTTCAGCAATGGCTCCATTAACAATCAGTATGGAGGTCGTGCTGAGAATAAAAACGATAGCGGTTCTGACGGGAAGAAAAAATTTATAAACGCTCACGGTTGCGCCTCGCAATTGGATAACGAAATTAACTTTCTCTACGGCTGAGCTACGGTGTTGTTATGAAGTCGTGGCCTGAAAACCAGTGAACCTGGTCGACCACATACCGGAGTGTTATCAGTAGTCCTTACTGTAGATCCTCAGCCTGAGGCAGTGCAAAGCCCATGCCAAGTGATAGACATCGCGTGCCAGTTTATAGAATGCCCGGGAAAATGGGCTATTCCGGGCAGGCTTCCGTTCTCCTGTACAGTTTTGAGAGAACATCTGCGTCAAAATAGCGCGTGACCGCACAAGGGCAGGGCAAGATGCCCGCGTTCGAGCGCAATACCCTTTGCTTCTGCGCAGCGGCGTAGGTATTTTAGTGGCACGATGACCATGAATATGCCGAAACCAGCAGCTGTGCCAATCTTGCTTCTATTAATTGCGGCATTGAACACCTGCACGTCAGGTTCGCCACCACCGCCCCCCGTCGCATCGACAATTGCCGATGGTGGCATGAGCGAAGAGGTAGTGGGCAAATGGACCAGGAGCTGTGCGCTTTGTCATGTGGACGGCGTGGCCGATGCGCCGTTGGTCGGCGACACCGAGGAGTGGCGCCGCCGCCTCGCCAAGGGTGAGGAGGCGGTGATGAGCAACGTGCTGGAAGGCATCAATTCCATGCCGCCACTGGGATACTGCATGGCCTGTGAGATCGAAGACTTCAGGGCGATGATCGCCTTTATGGCAGGACTGCGCCAATGAACAAGGCCCTGATCAATAAACTCAGTCGACGCTCCTTTCTTGCTTCCAGTTTACGCGCTGCATTATTCGGATCCTATGCGCTGGGCAGCAATGCTCTGGCGCAATCCACGCCTTGGCGCAACTGGTCAGGTGGCTTGTCCTGCCAGCCAGCCGGCCGTCATGACATCACCAGTGAAGCACAACTTTCAGATATTCTTGCCAGCACGCGCGGACCGATTCGGCCGGTCGGCTCTGGCCATTCTTTCAGCCCCCTCGTGCCCACCGATGGTCACCTGGTAGTGATCGATCAACTCTCGGGCATTCTCGATTACGACAATGATTCCATGCAGGCAACCTTCGGCGCCGGTTCGCGCCTGGGAGACCTGGGTGAGCCACTCTACGAACTTGGCCAGGGCATGATGAACCTGCCTGATATCGATCGGCAGACCGTGGCCGGCGCAACGGCGACCGGAACCCATGGCACCGGCATTCGCTTCAAGAGCCTGTCCGGATACATCACTGCGTTAAGATTGATAACGCCCCAGGGCGAGGTGATGGACCTGGATGCCAGCGATGGCGACCTGTTCGATGCAGCAAGAGTCAATGTGGGCGCATTGGGTGTGGTTACCCAGATTCGTATGCAGAACCGCGACGCCTACAAATTGAAGAAGCGGGAATGGACTGCACCCACAGAAGATCTGTTAGCCGAATTTGACGAGCGTGCAGCAAACCATCGTCATTTCGAAATCTTTCCACTGGTGTATTCCGATTATTCACTGGCGCTGCAGATCGATGAGTCCGATGAGCCTATCGGACAGACCATCATTCCAGCCGAGGAAGTAGAGCTCTCAGACCTGCGCCGCCTCGGTGTGGAAGCGACACCGGCAGAGAAGCTGGCGATGAACAATGCCCTGGCCGAAAATGCCGAGGTTACCGAGGCGGTCGATGTCTCCTACAAACTGCTGTCCAACATCCGCACCAATCCCTTTAACGAGATGGAGTATTCGGTGCCTGCAGAAGTGGGCGCCGATTGTGTGCGCGAGATTCTTCGTACTATTTATGACCAGGCTATAGAAGTGGCTTTCCCACTTGAGTTTCGCTATGTCAGCCCTGAAGAACCCTGGCTCAGTATGGCCTATGGTGACGAACCCCACGCAACCATCTCCATTCACCGCACCGCATTCGAAGACTACAAACCCTACTTCGATATTATCGAGCCTATCTTCTGGAAATATGGCGGGCGTCCACACTGGGGCAAGATTCACAGCCTGACCCATCGGGAGCTCAGCGAGCTTTATCCCCGCTACCGTGACTTCATGGAGATTCGTGAATCACTGGATCCACAGGGGCGCATGCTCAATGACCACCTCAGATCCCTGTTCGATGCCTAGGCGCATCCTGTT
>CAYTLI010000029.1:14659-19882 GCA_964438455.1 uncultured Pseudohongiella sp. | reverse complement strand
GTTGCAGTCGGCCCTTGAGTTTCACATTGGCCGGATCCACATGCACTACACCTACTTCTGACGCCATGATGCACTTGTCATCATGGGTAATGTAGTAGCGGCTTGGGCGCAGGCCATTACGATCGAGTACTGCGCCAATATACTGGCCATCTGAAAACACGATCGATGCCGGTCCATCCCAGGGCTCCATCAGTGCCGAGTGATACTCGTAAAAATCTTTCTTCTCCTGGGCCATGTTCTTGTCAGACTGCCAGGCCTCGGGAATCATCATCATAGTGGCTTCGGCGAGAGAACGTCCGGACAGGAGCAGGAACTCCAGTACCGCATCGAAGCTTCCCGAATCGGAACAATCCGAATCGATAACCGGGAAGATATCTTCCAGCTTGTCGCCAAAGGCGTCAGTTACCACTTTACCCTGACGCGCCACCATGGAGTTCACGTTACCGCGCAGCGTGTTGATCTCACCGTTATGACTCATGAAACGATTCGGCTGGGCACGATCCCATGAGGGAAAGGTGTTGGTGCTAAAACGTGAATGCACCATGGCCAGGTGAGTTTCGAAATCGGTGTTGGTCAGATCCTTATAAAATGGGAATAGCTGTCCCGGGGTCAGCATGCCTTTATAGACAATGACCTTGGTGGACAGGCTGCAGGCATAAACCTGTTTCGCTTCGGCGAGAGAATCATCATTGCGCAGGCGATGGGAGAATCGCTTGCGGATGATGTACAGCTTGCGCTCGAATGCATCCTGGTCCAGGTCATCCGCTGCGCTGATAAACAATTGCGTAATAAAGGGCTGCGCCATGAGCGCGGCAGGGCCGACGTTTGCATGGGCTGCATCGACTGGCACGTCTCGCCAACCCACCAGCTTCTGGCCTTCTTCTGCCACGATCTCGTTGATGGCCTGCTGGCAGATAGCCCGTTCTTTTTCGTCCTGGGGCAGGAAGATATTGCCGACGGCAAATTTGCCCGCTTCCGGTAATTCAGCGTTCAGCTCCTCGGCCGCGACTTTGCGGAAGAAGCTGTGGGGGGTAGCCATCAGGATACCTGCACCGTCGCCGGTGTTGGCTTCGAAGCCGCAGCCGCCACGGTGGTCCATGCGCGAGTTCAGGTGGTAGGCATCCAGCATGATCTGATGGCTGGGCACGCCCTTGATATTGGCAACGAAGCCTACGCCGCAAGAATCCTTTTCATTCTCCGGGTCATAGAGTCCATGCTTTGGGGGCAGGCCAAACTTCAGGGGGTACTGCGTCTCGCTCATGGGTGGCTTCGTTCTCTTTGGTCAGTATTCAGTTCTTCTTATTGTTTTTTAGTACCGTTACTTCACTCCCCGGTGGTGACAGTGTCACTCGGGTCGGCTTAGGTAACGCTGCTGAATTTGGCCCGATAAGGGCGATGAGTATGGTTCTACTCGCCCCGGAAAATAACGCTGTAGCGGCCCTCCGGGGGGCCGGTCAACATACCATTCACGACGAGAATGTCAAGGATTCCGGGGCTTGGCACGGGGTTGCCAATTGATTAAGTGGTTGTTTTTGCGAGCAAAGAATCCTGATCATGAATCATATTATGCCAATATGTTGTCATTATCTGACAGCCAGGGTCAGTCACTCTGGCCGAGCAGGGTCGCTGCTTTTTTTATCTCTGAGCCAGTTCCTGCATATGTCTGTTTTTGACGTCAGAATTGTCCCGGAATCGGGGCGATTTTTTCGCAACCGCAATCGGCTGCAGGGAGCAAAAACTCTGGGCCTGCACGGAACGCACTTGCTTGATAAAAACCAAAGGGTGATTTACTCTAGCCAACGCAGCTATGCTGCAAATTATTGATCTTATTGCTAATAATTCTCATTTAGATTTTTATTGCAAGAGTCAGAAAAGTAAGTAATTTCAAAAATAATAAGAACAGATTAAGAGTCACATCCCAATCAAGTATTTGATTTTCACTTTTACGGAGGCGACCTACCCGTGAATCCCAAATTAACCCGACGACGCTTCATCAAAGGTGTAATTGCCTCTGGTGCAGCGGCAACTACCACCGGCATGTGGTACGCGGCCAATGGCCAGAGCGGACCAGCCGGTGCGGTAGAGCGTCTGATTCGAATCAACGTCAACGGCCAGATGCGCAGTGTTGACGTCGCACCCCAGGAGACCCTTGCATCTACCCTGCGCTACAAGCTGGGTCTTACTGGAACTAAATTAGGCTGTAACCGTGGCGAATGTGGTGCCTGTACGGTATTGGTTGACGACGTGCCGACCTACGCCTGTTCAGTGCTGACCCACTCCATGAAGAATGGCCGCATCGAAACCGTGGAAGGTCTCGAAGCCGCCGATGGTGCTTTGCACCCGGTTCAGCAAGCCTTTGTTGAAGAGCTTTCGCCCCAGTGTGGTTACTGCACACCGGGCCAGGTAATGGCTGCCGTAGGACTGCTACGTGCCAACCCTAACCCCACACGTGAAGAAGCTCGGCATGCAATGTCGGGCAATATCTGTCGCTGTGGATCCTATGACTCTTACCTCGACGGTGTAATGCGCGCTGTCGAACTCGCATAGAGGACATACATCATGGCATATATGCATATTGGTAAAGATTTCGTGCCGCCGGATGTTCCTGGTAAGGTCACTGGCCGCATTAAGTACGCCGAAGATTACACCCGGGATGGGATGGTCTACGCGCGTTTACTCACCAGCCCGATTCCGCACGCGCGCGTGCTGGACATCGATGCTTCTGAAGCGCTTTCGATGGATGGTGTGTTTGGCATTCTCACCGCCGACGATGTCTATCCTGACGGAGAACCACAAAGCACCGGGCTGAAGATTCTGACTAACGAGCCAACCCTGGTTGGTGAGCCGATCCTGGCGCTGGCGGCGATTGACGAGAAGACGGCCGAGACAGCCATCTCACTCATCAACGTCACCTTTGAACGCTTGCCGTTCGCGTTGGATCCGCTTGACAGTCTTGCTGAGGGAGGCCCCAACGGCTATCCAGGCAACAACAACACTTTTGTATTCCGCGAGGGATTCGCAACCGAGAAGTGGAGTGCTGATCAGGTCGCCAGCTTCCGCGCCGGTAACGAGCCCACTGCGGAACCGCAACAGACCTGGGAAGTGGGTGACCTGGCAGCTGGTTTCGCCGCATCCGAGTTTATATACGAAGGCACTTTCACTACCGCTGGTTATCCGCACCATTCCATGGAGCCTCGTAGTGCTCTGGCGTACTGGGAAGACGGTAAGCTCTATCTGCATGGTACTTCACAGAGCCTGACTGCGTTTGCTGACGGCATTGCCGGTATTATCGGTGTACCGAAAGAGGACCTGGTCTTCATTAACGCGGCAACCGGTGGTGGTTTCGGACAACGTGCTCGTGCGGGTTCAGTCCCAAGCGTCGCGATTCCAGCAAAACTGTCACAGAAGATTAACCGTCCGGTAATGATGCGTGTAACTCGCGAAGAAGAGTTCACTATCGGTGGTGCACGTCAGGGCTTCCAGGGCTGGATCAAGGTCGGCTTCAAGCCCGATGGCGTGATGGCTGCCTGTGATCTCTACATCGTTTCCGACAACGGCGGTAAAGGTGGTGGCGGTGACGCTTCCTCCGCAGCCGACTGTATTGATGTGTTGTATCAGCCTGATGCGATTCGATTCCGCGGTACTTCCATCGCCAGTAACACGGCTCACCGAGGTGCCCAGCGTGGTCCCGGCCAGAACCAGATTGCGCCGATCATTTCGCCGATCATGGACAAGGCGGCGGACGAACTTGGCATCAGCCGATTCGACATTCGCCAGATCAACACACCACGTACCGGTGATGTAGCTGGCCCACGCCGCACGCCATTCACTTCCGCCTATATGCCAGAGACTCTGAACCAGGTTGCAGAAGCTTTCGATTGGGAAGCACGACAGTCCCGTCGCCGTCAGCGCAATGGTAGCAAGGTGATCGGTCTTGGTATTGGCCAGGGTTATCACAATGCCGGTCGCAGTGGCATGGACGGCATTGTGTCCATGGGTACTGACGGACGCCTGAAGATTCACAACGGTGTCGGTAATCTGGGTACTTACTCCTACGCTTCTACCTCGAGAGCCGCTGCAGAAGTTCTGCAGATGCCCTGGGAACGTTGCGACATTCTCAATGAGCGTACCGATAACAATTTGCCCATCACTTCTCCACAGGATGGTAGTAACTCCATCTTCACCAACACCCGAACCTGCTTTGGTGCAGCCACGGATATGTTGAACAAGATGAAGGAGATCGCTGCTAACGACCTGGGTGGTTCACCAGACGATTACGACATTGGCGACGAGCGTGTGTTCCAGACTGCTGACAACACCGTGGGTTACACCTACGCAGAAGTTGCCCAGCGTGCTATGGAACTTGGCGGCAAGTTCACCGGTGAAGCGGAGCTTCCCGAAGAGCTGGCCGAGTGGACACAGATATCAGTGGGTCGTCTTGCTGGTTCTGCATTCATGGGTATCTATCACGATCCTCGGCACGAAGGTAATCCACCCGGATTCACCGTCACCTGCTGTGAGATCGAACTGGACCTGGAGACTGGCAAGTACGAGATTCTCGACATGGTCAACTGGGCTGACTCCGGCACAATCATGCACCCACAAGGCATGGAGAATCAGTTGGTAGGTGGTGCAGTCTGGGGTATTGGACTGTCCGGTTACGAACGTCATCTTTATGATCCTCAGAATGGTATCCCTGCTTCCACCGGTTACTGGCAGAGCAAGGTGCCGACTTACCTGGATACACCAGTGAAGATTAATACTGGATGGGTAGACTTACCCGATCCGGAGAATCCTGTAGGTGCCCGTGGTGTGGGTGAGCCTGCCATGGGTTCAGTCTCCGCTGCACTAACCGCTGCAATCTCTGACGCGCTTGATGGCCACATTTTCAATGCCGCACCAGTCACTGCAGACATGATCATTAACCACCTGGCAGGAACATCGGAAAACGCGGTGCCTCTTGCCCAGAACAATTTCCGAGGTTGATATGGTAGCCACATCACATGACGTAATGCCCGATATCGAGCTTTATCAGCCCACTGATGAAGCGAATGCCCTGGAATTGGCGCAAGAACTTGGCAGCAACGGTTGGTTGCTCGGCGGTGGTCAGGACACATTCGGCTGGTTGAAGGATCGCAACAAGGCACCATCTGCCATGATCGAGCTGACCCAGATCGATGCCTGGAAAGGTATTCGTGAAACCAGCGATGGCGTGGAAATTGG
>CAYTLI010000029.1:0-14559 GCA_964438455.1 uncultured Pseudohongiella sp. | reverse complement strand
GGTCAACAGCGATCCGAAGAGCTGGCTTCAAGAGCTGGTGAAATGGCAGTCGAAGGTGCGCAGCCTTTGAACTACAACCATTTCAAGGTGCCCTTGATGGCTAATCTGGTAACTCGAGCGATCCGGGGTTAAGTAATAGGGGACACCTACAACTTAACAACTTAACATTGAGACGCATAAAAGAGAGCCTTGCGTACTTCGTTAAGTTGTTAAGTTGTAG
The DNA here is from genome assembly GCA_964438455.1 of uncultured Pseudohongiella sp. Taxonomy (GTDB): domain Bacteria; phylum Pseudomonadota; class Gammaproteobacteria; order Pseudomonadales; family Pseudohongiellaceae; genus UBA9145. The sequence continues at coordinate 14,339 of CAYTLI010000029.1, read as the reverse complement.
GTGTCCCCGCCCAGAAACAGCAGTATTAAAAGAATAAGTTGAGAGGTTAGTACAGTGGGAGAAATTGTCCGCTATAAACGCGATGTATGGGGAGAGGAAGTTATCCTCGGTGTGTCCTGGGATTTGCTTTGGGTAGTAGCGGTAGCAATACTGGTTCTGCTGGCTGCACACGCCATAATCATGGCCGCTCTGGCCAAGAAGAATCTGGATCGTCCTACCTCGGAAGGCCGCCGGGTAGTGCGCCACGAAGGTGTCGACAGAGCCTTTCACTGGCTGATGGCCGCCAGCATCCTGGTGCTCATCTTCACCGGTACTGCTCCGATTCTCGGTCTGCGTATCGCCTGGTTGAATATCCACTGGATGGCCGGCTTGCTGCTGACCTTCCTGGTGGTTGCTCACATCGTGCGCGCCATGTTCTGGCAGGATTTCAAATCGATGATCCTGGCACCAAAAGATTTTTCTGAACCGTTCGACTCCAGCCGCAAACCCGGCAAATACTACTTCGAACAGAAGGGTATGCACTGGGCAGTGACTGTGGTCGTATTGGCGGTGATCATCACTGGTGTACTCATGTTCATGCAGATCGATACGCCATTCTGGGATCGCACCAACAGCATGCCGGAAGACCAGCTTGGTCTGGTGTTCCTGCTCCATGGTCTTTCCACCCTGGCACTGGTTGCCCTGGCCGCGACGCACATCTACTTCGCGCTGCGTCCGGAGAAGATCTATTACACCCGCGCGATGATCTCTGGCTGGATGTCCGAAGACGAACTGGCAGCCAACCACGATCCAGCGAAGTGGACACCGAAAGAAGCAGACTAAACCCCTGCCTCTGCAAATACCGAAAAGGTGTCAGACCCCGGTCTGGCACCTTTTTTAGTCCTCCAAGTTAGGGGACACCCATTTAACTTTTTCCGCCGCCGTCCAGATTTATTTGACGCAAGCAGCTGAAATACCTAACTTTTTACCCAATTATTTGGTGGACACCCATTTAAATAATTGAATCCAACAGCAGTTATAGGCCGTATTTGAACGCCCAACGAAACACGAGAACAGACATGGATTTAGCGAAGAGTATTGAGACGATTGAAGCCGGATATGAGTTCCTGCTTGCCTACGCGGCACAGGGAAGGCCTGCCCAGGCCGAGACCGGCCCGGGGCCCCATGCCCGCCCGACCCTGGAAGGCATGGCACAGGCCATGGCCGAGATTGCCGGCGCACTGGCCGGTAGCGACAACGAGTTTGAAGGAGTCATCGCCGAAGACTGTCGCAAGGCGGGTGCCGCGATTAAATTCCTGTTGGCGCAGGAGGCAATCGGCTCTGAGATCGTCGACAACCTCAATGCCTCGATTCACCTGCGTGCGGTGCTTACGGACCTGTTTCTGTACAGCGAAGCCGTCGAGCCACTGGCCGAAGGCGAGTCAGCACAGCCCATGGCCTATGACGCCGCCAAGTCTGACTAGCCAGTAGCCAGCGCCTAGTTTCAAGCGGAAGGGGAGTCTATACTCCCCTTCTTTTTTGGCAGCTTATCAACCCAATTTTAAATGGGTGTCCTTTAAATGAGCCCCTGAAAATTGGATGGGTGTCCTCTAAATAAGTCTTTGAAAAAGCAGTCGAATTAAAGCCAGCATGAGCATCAATTATCCAAGCCGTCTCAGCCTCGCGCGCCTGCCCACGCCGGTCACCCGGTTGGAACGCTATCCGCTGCAGAACTCGAACACCCGCATCTGGGTGAAGCGGGATGAGCTGACTGGCACGGAAGTGTCGGGCAACAAGATTCGCAAGCTGGAGTTCTCGCTGGCCGAAGCCAGAGACCAGGGCTGCAACACCATCATTACCTGCGGCGGGGTGCAGTCGAATCACTGCCGTGCCACTGCAGTTTTGGGTGCCCGTCTTGGCTTCAAAGTGCACCTGATTTTGCGTGGCGAACACCCGCAGGTACCGGAAGGCAATCTGCTCATCGACTACCTGGCCGGCGCCACCATCGACTATTTACCGAAGCGGGACTGGCAGAGCCACGTCGAGTTCGCGCACAAGCTGCGGGACTCCTATGCTGCCGCGGGCGACAAGGCTCTGTTCATTCCAACCGGTGCCAGTGACGAGATCGGCCTCTGGGGATATATCGCCGCCTGTGAAGAACTGGCGGAAGATTTTCAGCGCTATGATTTCCAACCCGACTACATCGTTTGCGCAACGGGGTCTGGTGGCACACAAGGTGGTCTGGTTGTCGGTTCACAGTTGTTTGATCTGCCCAGCCAGGTCGCAGCGTTTAATGTCAGTGACGACGCGAATTATTTCGACCAGAAAATTCGCGAAGATGTGACTCTCTGGAAACAGCGTTACAAAATCGATTTTGACGACAGCAATCTGTCAATCAACACCATCGAGGGCTACCTGGGTCCCGGTTATGGTGTCGCCGAACAACCGGTTTTCGAAACCATCGCACGGCTGGGCCGTAGCGAAGGGCTGTTCCTGGATCCAGTCTATACAGCTAAAGCCTTTCATGGCATGGTTTCCGAGTTGGAGAAGGGGGATGAAGGGCGCCTGGCGGGCGCGAAAGACGTGCTCTTCGTCCACACCGGCGGCCTGTTCGGTGTATTCCCGCAACAACAGAATTTTCACTTTGAGTAAAATTGCCCTGCTTTGCCAATCAACAGCAGTGCAATAAACAGAAGAAGGAATTACACAATGGGGTCGAGACTAATTCATAAGGCGGCTATCAGCACGCTGCTGATGGTCGGTGCAAACAGCGTGCTGGCGCAGCAGCCAGACGGCGTCGCAGGTGCGACCAGTTACGAGGAACCGCCAGTCGCGGCAGGTTTCGACACCAACTATGAAAGCCGCCTGCTGCCTAACACAAGGCAATTGGTTATCGATGGTGCCCGCTCCGGTGAAGGCTACTTCAGTGCCGATGGCACCGAGTTCATCTACCAGGCCGAGATGCCAGGAAATCCTTTCTACCAGATTTACCTGATGGACCTGGCCACCGAAGAATCACACCTGGTCTCTACCGGCATTGGTCTCACCACCTGTTCCTGGATTCACCCCACCCTCGACCTGGTGATGTTTGCATCCACCCATGAAGACCCCAACGCCATCGCCAAGCAAGAAGAAGAAATCGCCTTCCGTGCCAGTGGAGTAGATCGCCCCTATGGTTGGGACTACGATCCTTATTACGACATCTATGTCACCGACAAACAGGGTGGCAACATCGTCAACCTGACCAACGCCATGGGCTATGACGCCGAGGGCTCCTACTCACCCGATGGCAGCAAGATCCTGTTTGCCTCCAACCGCGAAGCCTACGCCCGCACTCTGAGCCAAGCGGAACAGGCGCTACTGGAAGACGATGCGTCCTACTTCATGGACCTGTACATCATGGATGCCGACGGCTCCAACGTGGAACAACTGACTTTCTCGCCCGGCTACGATGGCGGCCCCTTCTTTAATAAGGAAGGCGACAAGATCGTCTGGCGCCGTTTCAATCCCGATGGCAATAGCGCCGAGATCTGGACCATGAACGTGGACGGCAGCGGCGCGCGACAACTGACCGCGAACGCCATGGTCAACTGGGGGCCTTACTTTCACCCCACCGGCGACTACATCATCTATTCCACTAACACGCTCGGCCACGCCAATTTCGAGTTGTTCATGATCGACCCCGAGGGTGCGAACGCGCCTGTTCGTGTGACCAATACCGAAGGCACCGACATCCTGCCCGTGTTCTCTCCGGATGGCAGCCGACTGGCATGGAGCACCACGCGAACTCCCGGTGGCGCATCGCAGATTCACATCAGCGACTGGAACCACGAGCTGGCCCTGGAGCTGCTGGGTCTGTAAATCCTTCGCGTGAACCCGGGCTGTGTCCATGATCAGACAAATCGCAGGCATGTTGTTGGCATTGATCTGTTCAAGCATCGCGCTCGGGCAGGGTACTGCAGTGCCAGCGACAGGCGCGGTGGTTCCGGAACCGGTGGTGCTGCATCACCGGTTAAATGTTGCGCTTGACCCCTTAAACCAGCACATCGAAGTCTCCAACTTCATCACCGTTCCCGATTCACTGCGTGGACGCGAGCTAGTTTTTCATCTCAATGAGAACCTGGAGATCACTGCCAGCTCGCCCCGGGTGCGGGAAGTCGACGCCCAGGCACTGGCGCCGAGCACGTTTATCAATTCCACCGTCGCAGAAGTGGCAGCGACGAAACGCTACCGGGTCACCATACCCGCCCGCCGGGACAACGAGTTTTTCATTTCCTATAGCGGCCAGATCAACGATCAGGCAGAACAGTCCAGCGCCGAATACGCACAGAGCTTCGCCGCCACCTCCGGCATCATCTCAGCTGAAGGTGTGTTCCTCAGTGCTGCTTCCCGCTGGATACCCACCATCGATGATGAACTGGTGAGCTTCGAGCTCGGCGTGGAATTTGCCGACAGTGCATCGAGTTGGACTGCCGTATCCCAGGGCGACCTCATCACGCTGAATGAAAACGAACCACCGGTGTGGCGCGAGCGGCAACCCATGGAAGAGGTCTACCTCATCGCCGCCAACTTCACCGTCTATGAAGACCAGGCCGACGACGTCGCCGTGCTGGCTTACCTGCGTAGCGCTGAGCCCAACCTGGCCACTCGCTACATGGATGCCACCGTGCGCTACCTGAAACTCTACGAACCCTTGTTGGGTGACTATCCATTCAGTAAGTTCGCCCTGGTAGAGAACTTCTGGGAAACCGGTTACGGCATGCCGTCGTTCACGCTGCTCGGCCCCCAGGTCATTCGCCTGCCTTTTATTCTCGAGTCTTCCTATCCCCACGAGATTTTGCACAACTGGTGGGGCAACGGCGTCTACCCCGATTATGATTCCGGCAACTGGAGCGAGGGCCTGACCGCCTATCTTGCCGATCACCTGTTTCGCGAAATGGACGGACTCGGTCACGAGTACCGCAAGCAGATGCTGGCCCGCTACAAGAACTACGTGGCCGAGGGCACCGACTTTCCCCTGTCACAATTCACCTCCAGAAATTCCGCCGCCACCCAGGCGGTAGGCTACGGCAAGACACTGATGCTGTGGCACATGCTGCGCCTGGAGATCGGCGATGAACTTTTTATCGAGGGACTCCGCCAGTTCTACCAGCAATACAAGTTCCGCCGCGCTTCTTGGGCCGACATCGAGAGACACTTCAGTGAGCTCAGCGGAATCGATCTGTCCCTGTTCTTTCAGCAGTGGGTAGAACGCACCGGCGCACCAGCACTGTCAGTCGAAGTGCAGGAAGTGAACGGCAATCGCGCACGCATCATGTTCGCCCAGACCCAGTTCGAAGACCCTTATGCATTGCGCGTCCCCATCGCGCTCTATTATGAAGGCGAGGAAACACCACAGCTCTACGATATTAGCCTGACGCAAAAGACTGAAGGCTTCTTCGCCGAGGACTACGACCGCTTGCAGGCCGTACTGGTCGATCCCTACTTCGATGTGTTCCGCACCCTGGATCGTGAAGAAACACCACCGAGCGTGGGCGAGTTGTTCGGCGCCAGCGCGGTAAATTTCATCCTGCCAGCAAGCGATCGTGAGCAGTGGACGCAATTGGCACAGAGCTTCGGTGAGGGCCTGGACTACGAGTTGTTCTTCGCCGATGCACTGGACAGCATTCCAGCAGACAAACCCAGTTGGGTGCTCGGCCGCGATAATCCTCACGCACCAACGGTAATAGAAGCAGCTTCTGTTTATGGGGTTAGTGAAACCGGCACCGGCCTGCAGATGGCCGGCAGCGAGATCGGCTACGAAGATCGCAGCACCTTGATTCTTGGTCGCCATCCTGACAATCCGGACGTGGCCATCGGCTGGCTGCACGTGGATGACACGGTGGCTATCCCCGGCACCATCGAAAAACTGCCACACTACGGCCGCTACTCTTATGTGAGTTTCACCGGTGCCGAACCCACCATCGACATCCGCGGCGAGTGGGAGGCGAGCGCGTCACCCCTGCAATGGGTGAAGCCGGAACTGGAAGGCACGATTGCCTGGGATGCACTGCCACCAACGCCGTCCATCGCCGAGCTACCACCGAAATACCTGCCCGAACAACTGGCGCGCCATACTGATGCACTGACTTCACCAGTCATGGCTGGGCGCGGCCTGGAGACCAGGGGCCTGAATCTGGCAGCACTTTATATAGCCGATCAGTTTCGCAACGCCGGCCTGCAACCCATCGACGGCACTTACATTCAACGCTGGTCACAAGTCTATGGCGGGCTTGGCAAGGTGGACATGGCCAACGTGGTCGGCATGATTCCTGGAGGGAATCGCGATCTCAGCGCAGCACCCGTTGTCATCGGTGCACATTACGATCACCTGGGTATCGATCCCGAAACCGGTGAAGTCTTTATCGGTGCCGACGACAACGCATCCGGCATCGCCGTGATGATCGAAGTAGCCAGCAAGCTGGCACGTGCCTTCACACCACAGCGCCCACTGATCTTCGTCGCCTTCGATGGCGAAGAAGCCGGCTTGCTCGGTTCCCAACATTTCGTTGCCGATCCACCTGGTGTCTACGCTACAGAAGATTTGTTCGCCATGGTCAACCTCGATGCAGTGGGGCGCCTCGACGGACGCAACCTGCAGGTGTTCAGCACCGGCAGCGCTTACGAGTGGCCGTTCATGGCACAGGGCATTGGTTTCACCATCGGAATACCTGCCGACCTACCATCCGAGACAATTGCCAGCAGTGATCATGTCAGCTTCCTCAACGCTGGCATTCCGGCGATTCATGTGTTCAGCGGCACGCACCTGGATTACCACCAGCCAACTGACACCGTCGACAAGCTCGACCTGGCCGGCATGTCAGACGTGGCACTGTGGGTAGAGGAAGCGGTCCTGTTTCTTGGCGATCGCGTCGATCCATTTCGGGTCAACCTGGCGAATGCGCGTCAGCCCATTCAGGTCAATACAGGTAATACAGAACGGGAGGCGAGCCTCGGCACCGTGCCCGACTTTGCCTATAGCGGCGAGGGTATCCGTATCTCGGGTGTCACCCCGGGTGGCGCTGCCGAGCTGGCAGGCCTGCAAGCCAATGACATCTTGCTGAGCTACAACGGTAGCCCAATCACCAGTCTGCAGGATTACTCCAACCTGATTCGCGAATCCGCGCCAGGAGATTTGGTTAACCTGGACATCCAGCGCGATGGCCAGACCCTGTCTGTGGAAGTCACTTTGCTGGCGCGCTGATCAATCAGCGCAACATGCCAAACAGCAGGGCCGTCATCATCACCACCACTGAAAAGATCAGCAAGCGCCGATTGTAAAGAGACTTGGGAGAAGACCAGTTATAGACCTCTTCTTCCACGAAGAGGCAGTGTTGATGTTTGCGTGACATGGACGGACAACTCCGGGGTAATTCATTCTTGCAGCCTCATTAAACCGCCACTAGCTGACAACACCCGGGCGCAAAGAAGGCAAAGTGAGGAGCAAATATGACGAATCATGGCAAATACGCTGCATAGGCAGAGCCCGAGGCTGTTAGACTGTAGTCACCCAGATGTAATTATTTGTAGCGCAGCGGCGAAGAAATTCAACAATTTCATATATAGTGCGCATACCTGAGATCATAGAAAGAAGAATATCGGTGCAGGAATCGTACGCTCTGACGCGAATCCCGCACCAGCCCTGCTGAGAGAGACTATGGCTGGAACTTTGCCCCGCGGCCTGATACTGCTTGTTTTCTGCGCCCTGACCAGTGTGTCAATCGCCCAGGACCGTATCCCCCAACTCACTCGGATTGAAGAGGACGCCGCCAATATCCAGCTGGACGGCTTTCTCGACGAGCCCGTATGGCAGGACATCCCGGTCTTCGACGGCATGCGGGTGATCAATCCGGACACCCTGGCAGAGACCCCTTACCAGACTGATATCCGCGTGTTCTACACTGAGCAGGGCATCTACGTGGGCGTTAAAAATCACCAGCCGGAAGAGACCCTGGTTGCGCTGATGACCCCGCGGGACACCCAGCTGAATCGCGACGGATTTGTCGTTGGCGTTGATGCCTCTGGTGAAGGCCTCTATGGATTTTTCCTGCGCATCAATCTTGGTGACTCCATGACCGACATGTCGATATTGCCGGAACGACAAATGAACATGCAGTGGGATGGAGCCTGGAACGGGCGCACCCAGGCGCTGGACGATGGCTGGAGTGTTGAGTACTACATTCCCTGGTCGATGATGCCCCTGCCTTCTGTCGAGGGCACACGCCAGATCGGTTTCTATTTTGAACGTCAGGTGGGTTCCATCGGTGGCGAGGCGTGGTCCAATCCGCCACTGCCGCGAACCGTGAACGAATTTCTGTCGGCGTTCATGAAGTTCGAACTGCGAGACATCGAACCCCGTCGACAGCTTACCTACTACCCATTTGTCTCTACCGTGTTCGACGCCATTCGTCACGACAATGACCCGCGCGTAGGCACGGACATCTACTGGCGGCCAACCACCAACACCCTGCTATCGGCAACGCTGAATCCGGACTTCGGTACCGTGGAAGCCGATGACGTGATTGTAAACCTCACCGCGTTTGAGCAGTTCTTTCCGGAACGTCGCGTGTTCTTCCAGGAAGGACAGGATATTTTTAATAACACCTCACCACGCACCTCAGGTCGTGGGGGGCCGGGTGGTCCAATTCAGATGCTCAACACACGCCGCATCGGTGGCGCATCCTCATTCGATGTGCCCGATGGCGTCAATGTGGTTGCAACTGATCTCAGTCAGCCAACTGATCTCTATGGCGCGGCAAAGTTTACCGGCCAGGTTGGCAGTCTCCGCTTTGGCACCTTGTTGGCATCGGAAGACGACCCCGAGATTCAGGGCACACTCGACGATGGCACACCAGTCGGCATTCAGGCTACTGGTCGCGATTTCTTTGTTGGCAGGTTGCTCTATGAAGATACCAGCGGCGGTGGCAGGCGGCAGATCGGCTGGATGGGCACCATGCTCGATCATCCGGATGAGGACTCAACGGTCAACGGGCTGGACATGCACTACTTCTCAGCAGACAACCGCATCGCGGTAGACACCCAGTTCCTGCACAGTGATAACCATGGCGTCTCCGGCCAGGGATTTACCGGCGACTTGAGTTTCCGCCCGCGGCGCGGCATGCAGCATTCGTTGAGCGCTACCTACTTCGACGACACCTTCGACATGAATGAAATGGGATTCCTGACCCGTAATGACCAGGCCAATCTCAATTACAGTTTCAGTCTCAATGAGTCCGACATTCCCGGTATAAGGTTTCGCTCAACCCGGATATTTACATCCAATGAATGGAACACAGATGGGCAACCGGTGCGCATGGGCGTGTTCTTTAATCGTGACTACCAGTTCAACAACTTCGACAATTTTAATTATGGCCTGCAGTATTTTCCTCGTCGAATCGACGATCGACTCGGGCGCGGCACCGGTGACTGGGTAGTACCGGATAGATTTGGCTTACGCGCCGGCTATCGCTCCAACGTTTCCGAACCTTTTGCCTGGAATCTCTCTCTCGATGTCAGCCAGGATGACCTTGGCCCCATGCAAACCCAGAGCTCCGGTGGCATTACACTGCGACCCAACGACAGGTTCTCCGTTGATCTGCAGATACGTTACCAGGACAGGGAAGCATTGCTCGTGCATCGCGGTAGTGGCAACTACACCAGTTTCGAATCTCACTCCTGGTCACCACGCCTCGAGGTGAACTACTTCATCAGCGCTCGCCAGCGCCTTCGCTTCACCACCCAGTGGACCGGCCTCAAGGCATTCGAAGACATGTTTTATGTGGTTAACCCCAACGCGCGCGAGCGCCTGCATGCAGTGCCCAATCCGGATGACACGCCTGACGATTTCGTGATCTCCCGTATGACCTTCCAGGCACGCTATCGCTGGGAGATTGCACCATTGTCTGACCTGTTCGTGGTCTACACTCGCGGCGCCAACCTGCCACGCAACAGCTTCTTCACCTTCCAGGATCTGTTCGAGCAATCCTGGAACGACCGTATCGTCGAACAGGTGGCCATCAAGCTGCGTTACCGCTTTGGCAGCTGATCCAGCTGCCGATTTCATCTGCCGGAATCTGGTTGTAAACTAGCTGTCATACTGACCGGGCAGGATTAGGGTCATCAAACCATAAACCGTTATCAAGGCCCTGATATCATGAAACTTTTTCGCTTATTGAGCATTACTCTGCTGACTCTGTTAGCCTCTGAAGCCATGGCCCAAAAAATTGTCATAGCCCACCGCGGCGCCAGCGGCTACCTGCCGGAACATACCCTCGAGGCAAAGGCCATGGCCTATGCCATGGGAGCCGATTACATCGAGCAGGATGTAGTGATGACCGCCGATGACCAGCTCATCGTGCTGCACGACATCACCCTGGATCGCACTACCAATGTCGATGAGGTTTTTCCTGATCGTGCGAGAGACGATGGCCGTTATTATGCAATTGATTTCACCCTGGCCGAGATTCGTCAGCTACAGGCTACCGAAGGATTTCGCCTGTTAGATAATGGTGAGAAGCAGCAGGGTTTCGCGGGCCGTTTTCCCATGGGTACTTCTTCTTTTCAGGTACCGACTCTGCGCGAAGAACTCGAACTCATTCAGGGGTTGAACAAATCAACCGGCAAGGACGTTGGCATCTATCCCGAGATCAAAGGCCCGGCTTTCCATAGAGAAGAGGGCAAGGACATCAGTACAGCGGTTGTACAGATGCTGAAAGAATTTGGCTACACCAGCAAGGCAGATAAAGTTTTTCTGCAGACCTTCGACTTCGAAGAGCTGCGCATCATCCACGAGGAAATTTTTCCGGCAGTTGGCATTGAGGTGAACCTGATCATGTTGATAGGTGACCCCGATGCTTATCCGTGGATGTTCGAGTCCGATGGCATGAGCAAACTCTCCAACTTTGCCGACGGTGTTGGCCCTGCCCATCAACTGGTCATCGAGCGCTCATCAACGAAAGCGGACATAAAGCTCACCGGTCTGGTTGAGAGTGCACACGCTGCCGGCATGCAGGTTCACCCTTATACCTATCGTACCGATCCGGGCCAGGTGCCGGCCTACGCAGATAATTTTGAAGACTTGTTGCGCCTGCATTATTTCGAGGCGGATGTTGATGGCCTGTTTACCGACTACCCGGATCGGGCGGTGAATTTCCTGCGCGCAAGGAACTAAAGAATTCGCTTACTTCAAATGAGAGTGCCAAGTCGAACAATCCCGCTGCTTGCACTCTCTCTCAGCGCACTGTCCTGCACCTCCAATGCGCTGCGCATTACCTACTCATCGGAACCCCAGGGCGCGATTATCACCAGTGTTGATTCTGTCGTGACAATTGGCCGTGCGCCGGTAACAGAAATTTATAGCCTGGAGACTTTGCCGGAACCCGATGCAAACGGCTGCATCATCATTCCGGGCGTGGAAGCCGTGTGGGATAGTGGTGCGACAGCACGCATCGGGCGCTTACGCATTTGTGATCTTGGGGATACGCGTCGCTTTATCCAGCTGCCACGCCCCAATGGTTACCCCGGCCTGGAGCAGGACCTGGAAGTGGCTGCGACGCAGGGGCTGCAGAGGGCCCGCGACAGGGACTTCAGCCGTATAGGTGGCGTCGAAGCCCCACGTAGTAACCCAACCGGGAATTGATCGCCTGCTGGTTGCCCAGCAGCCTGCCAGCAAACCTCTTAATGCGTGGCGATGTAAGCAGAAAGTATGACCATCAGGATCAAGGCTTTCGTACTGTATTTTTGCAGACTCTGATTTTCCATCTCGTTTTCCATGGTTTACTCCATGTGTTTTTGGGCTTTTCCATGGGTCTCAGAGTAGTGGGGTGGGGTGCAAGATTCTATGGTTCAACAAAACCATATAAATTTATACAGTATTATGCCTGTTGCCGGGAAATAGTGGCAGGCCCGGTGGTTCGTGGCCTGCAGAGGCTCAGCAGAAACTATGTGCCGCCGCTTTTTCTGGTAATTATTACCGAATCGCAGGATCTTTCGGCGCCAACATCACAGACGGCCTCGATGTTGTTGCCGTCCGGATCCAGCAGGAACGCGGCGTAGTAGGAGTCATGGTAGTGCCTGTAGCCAGGTTCGCCATTATCCCGGCCACCCGCTGCCAGGCCCGCCTCGTAGAAGGCGTGCACCTGCTCGATTGAATCAGCCTGGAATGCCAGATGGAGATTGGTTATCGGGGCCTTATCGGAACCGATATAGAACTCATCGAAGTAGAAGTAGTCATCTTCACTGCCGAAACCATCACTCTTGCCTAGCGCTTCCAGGATCGCCAGGTAGAAGGACTTGCTCCGCTCCAGATCGGAGACATGGATTGCAATGTGGTCGATTAACCTGCCCTGGTGGTACTTCATCTGGGGCTCAAAGCTTTTTCGTTTTGTTATTACTCATCCAACCTAAACATTAGCCCAGGTGGTCATTCTGATGTAGGTATCATCGGGCTTCGCATCAAGCAGCAGCTCGTCAATCAATTGCGCAAATTGCGGGTCCACTATCTGCCGACCAACCTCTCGCCACCATTTCCTACCCAGCTCGGATGAATGATTAATCAGAATTACATGGCGATAGGCCAACCACGTTTCTTCGTCCAGCAGGCCGTGTTTGTACTGAAAGTACTCAAACTCCCGATTGCGTAAATCGAGTGCAAACATGAAGCTTATCTTGAGTTGTTCTTCCGGGGAGAGATTTACGCCTGCGACGTACTTTGCGAAAACTTCAGTATGTTCCAGATTGGCGCTTAGGGAAGTAACGTCATTTGTAACAAGCGCCTGCCGTGACTCAGATCTTAGTAGTTCATTGCTCTGGCGTATCTGAATTGCGAGGTACCCCAAAGTAATGACAACAGCCACTGCACCGACTATCTCACTGATCGCTCCAATGGCATCCCAATTCATGCACAGTTCCTGACTAGATCTACTACGCGGCTTCCAGGGGCAAGAATTCGCGAGATCTTTGAGCGTTAGCGCAGCGAGGCGACGAATCGCTCCCCAGCCATTATCCAGTCCCGGCAGAGGGCTTGCCCGGGGAAATCACCAGTATCGGCGAGACCAGATGCAAGAGGGAGGAGCATGAATAAAGTTAAGGAGAGGGCTGAAACTGCATAGAACACGAGATCTTTCTTTTTCATTATTATAGTCCCAAAGTTTCTGCGGAAATCTCAGGTACTGCTATTGTGCCTCAGTTGTAATCATCTTCTCAACTACTTGCGAACAAACACCTGAATATCTCTATCTTTTGTAGATCGCTGCTCATTGGCTCAGCACTCCAGTGCTCTCCGCATGTTCTCTCGCTTCGTAAAGGACGAGACACAAAACGCCTTTGTTGTATTGCGAAGCCGGCTCTTAAAGCTGTTTGCTATGCGATATTTGAATCTGAGCCTTGCCTTCGTTGATAGAAAAAGAATGCCATGCTCCCAATGTAACCACCAACTGTGACCAGGTTGTAAAGAGTCGTTATTAGAGCTGTGGCCACTACGGGAGCTGCTCCTGCATCACTTACCAGGCTATCTGGATATTCCAATAGTAATGAATTTAGCTCGCTCATTAGATTTCTGGTTAGGTTAATCTGTGCAATCAGCAAGAAACTAATTCCAGTGAATAGAACCAGCACGATAAATACGTGTACTTTGTTCAATTTGTCCGCTGCGAAATAACTCATTATCAGAAATGCAGAAACAATGCTTACATATCCAAATACTAGCTGGATAGTATTATCGTGATAGTCGGAGAATAAAGACATTATTTCGTATTCGGTCATGGAGGACGCCTATTTATTCACAAAACGCCGTTTTTAAGATTTGGTGATCCGCTATCATTGCAAGCCTTGCTATTTGTTGCCAAGCCGTTTTACCAGTTCTCCAGCCCTTGCCAATAAGGGTCTAAAGGCTGACCTTCAAAAATACTCTCAACAATATCTACGAACTCATCACCATAGTTCATCTTTCCAACGGCGTACCACCATTCCCTGGTTCGCTCGCTTCCCAGGAGTAGTGCGATAATCCTCTTTTCTTCGATCCAGGAGTCTTCGTCCAGAACTCCAGTCTGATATTCCCTCCACGCATACTCTCGGCGGCCCAAGGCCAACACCAGCAACGCGTCTAGCTGGATCTTTTGTTCGAGGGTAATCTCTTGAGAGCTATCGATAATAAGCATTGATAGCTCGGGATACTGAATCCAAACAGGCAATTCTTCTTGCCCCCCATCGAAAAGACTCTGCCTGGATTGAGCGTTTATTGCATCTGTATTCTGTTGAGTCTGGATAGCCAGGTATACGAGGGTAACCAGAATTGCGACGGAGCTTACAATCTCTGCAATAGA
>CAYTLI010000028.1:0-19953 GCA_964438455.1 uncultured Pseudohongiella sp. | reverse complement strand
CCGCAAGATGGGCATACTCAAGATTGCTTATCCCGGCCCCACCCTGGCTCTCTGGCAGGAAGAAATTCCACATACCCATTTCACGAGCCTTCGCTTTCAGGTCATCGAGAATCTCGTCCTGTCGCGGAGTGTGAGACCAGCGATCTCCCACACCTACCTCCCGATAGTATTCAGCCTCTACGGGTTCTACTTCTTTTTCGACAAAGTCACGGATTTTTTCCCGTATCTCGACCATTTCCTCGGACAGCCCAAGATTCATCATGGTGTATCTTCCTTCTTCCTGTTAATTGTTGTGCCTAAATCAGCTTGCGATTGTACCACCGCCATCGATTACGATGGTTTGACCTGTGGTAAAACTTCCGGCATCTGATGCCAGAAACACTGCCGCACCAGCAATTTCATCTGGCTCCCCTATGCGGCGCAGGGGATATTTGGATACAGTTGCCTCATAGATTTCCGGGTTTTCCCACAAGGCGCGGGCAAAGTCAGTTCGGATGAGACCTGGCGCTATGCAGTTCACACGCACGTTCTTAGGCCCCCATTCAACAGCGAGGTTTCTCGCGATCTGCATGTCTGCTGCCTTGGAGATAGCGTAAGCACCCAGGCTATCGGTGCCCTTAAGGCCGCCGATTGAAGACACGATTATCACCGCACCTCCGCCTGCCTCCGCTATGCCCGGAATAACCAGCTGACAGAGACGATGCACACTGCCTATGTTGGCATGCATTACTTTATCAAATGCTTCATCAGGAATGTCCTGGGAAGGACCAAAATAAGGATTCAGCGCCGCGTTTGGAACCAGGACATCAACCTTGCCGAACTTCTCCTTGCTTCTTGCAACCAGGTTTTGTAGTTGTTCCTGGTAATTGATATTGCATGCCACCGGTAAGGCTTCTCCACCGGCTGCATTTATCTCGGCAGCGACTTCATCACAGGCATCCTGATTACGACTGGATACCACCACTTTGGCGCCCTGCTCTGCCATTCGCATCGCAATCGCTTTACCAATCCCCTTGGTAGACCCGGTAATCAATGCAACGCGACCAGAAAGACTAAATAGACTCATAATTGCTTCTCTTTAATTATTGATTGTTGTTGGAGTGTTTCCGCTGGAAGCTTCTTGAGCAAGCAGAGGCCTACTTCTGTCGATGATCCAGCACTGCTCCCTGCTCAAGCAATTGCTGTACTTCCGACTCTGAAAAACCGAATTCCTGCAGAATCTCCCGGCTGTGCTCACCAAACTTGGGTGGCAGATGCCGAATATTTCCAGGCGTGCGAGACAATTTGATTGGCGTACCTGTCATTCGGTACCAGTCCTTTTCTACGGTCATCTCCCGATGATGGGTATGTGGATGATCAACGACCTGCTGGGTATTGTGAATCGGCCCTGCCGCCAGCCCAGCCTTGGCCAGCCTGGTAGCAACTTCTTCCCCGTCCCACTTCCCGAGATAGGATTCCAGCTCAGATTTCAGGTCGTCGCGATTTCTCACCCGGTCAATATTGTTGATGAACCTTTCATCCTCGATCAGCTGTGGGCAATCCAGGGTGTTGCAGAGTTTGGCGAATGCACGATTGTTGCCAGCACCGATAAAAATATCGACGGTAGCAGTTTGGAAAGTGTCGTAGGGACTAATGTTAGGGTGAGCATTGCCTGTGGCAACTGGAACTTCACCCGAATAATTGTAGTTAGGGATGTGGGGATGCATCAGCGACACGGCACAGTCATAGAGAGTCATGTCGAGATACTGCCCCTGACCGGATTTTTCTCGTTCAGCCAGCGCCATCAGAATGGCTATGGCGCTATATAGCCCCGTGCCCATATCAACCGCAGCCAGGCCCAATCGCGTTGGCTCGCTACCGGCTTCTCCGTTGACGCTGAACCAGCCCGCCATGGCCTGGATGATGGCATCGTAGCCGGGGAATCCACCCCAGGGACCGTCACTGCCAAAACCGCTAATGCGGCAATGAATGAGTGACGGAAAACGATTGCTTAACACTTCTTCATAGCCCAGCCCCCATGATTCCATGGTGCCTGGCTTATAGTTTTCCAGCAGGATATCGGCGTTCTCCAGCAGTTTGAGCAACACCTGCCGCCCTGCATCGGTGCTCAAATCCAGACCCATGGAGCGCTTGTTGCGATTCACCCCAATAAAGTAGGCCGAGTCTTGTTCATGAAAAGGAGGACCCCAGTCGCGGGTCTCATCACCGCGGGGTGGTTCAATTTTGATAATCTCCGCCCCGTGGTCGCCAAGTATCTGCGAACAATACGGGCCGCCGAGCACGCGACTCAAATCGATAACAAGCTTGCCACTTAGTGCGCCGGCATTGGTCTTGGGTGTCATGAATACCACTTGGGTCAGGTTGTCCCGCAGGAGGTGAGCCTGCGAGGAAAACCGAAGCGATCTCGGCTCGACGTGGGCTACCAAAGGCCGATGAGCATAAAGCAGCGCCCATGACTGTTCAAGGGGGAGGCGCCTTTGCCGGGTACTCAGGGGGAGTTGAACATGCCTGCCTGCACCCCTTCCCTGGCAACTGTGTTCTTGAGGCTTTTCAGTGCCTCGATCTGAATCTGGCGAACCCGTTCCCGGGTTAGACCTATTTCCCTACCCACATTCTCAAGGGTATCCACATCGAATCCGTTGAGCCCAAAACGACGATAGATCACTTCCCGGTGCCTGGCTGGCAATTGCTGCAACCACTCCTTGATTTTGCTGCGCAGTTCAGCTCGGCTCAACAGTTCTTCTGGCTCCCTGCCTTGCTGATCTGCCAGGCTCTGCATGATGGTGCGCTTGGAATCTGTGGCAGCCGGCGCATCTACGGTGATTCCCTTTTTGTCCAGGGCGATCACATCCCTCACCTCCTGGACTGGTTTGCCCAGCTTGTCAGCCAGATCAACTGGTCGGGGCGCCTGATGCAGCTGACCGCGCAACTGTCGCTCCGCCTTGCGCAGACCGAGCAATGCTTTCTCCAGATGCACTGGCAAGCGCACCGTACGAGTCTGGTTCATCAGCGCGCGCTCCATGTACTGACGAATCCACCACACAGCATAGGTGGAGAACCTGAAACCTCGCTCGGGATCGAATTTTTCAGTCGCATGAATCAATCCAAGATTGCCTTCTTCTATCAGGTCGAGAAATGGCAGACCACGATTCCGGTAGCGACGGGCAACTTTTACCACCAGGCGCAGGTTCGCTTCGATCATTTTTGCGCGGCTCAGCTTGTCGCCCTGTAACGCGCGACGGGCATGATAAATTTCCTGCTCGGCATCAAGGAGTGATTCAAATCCGATCTCCCGTAAATAGAGCCTGGTGCAGTCGATGGCGGGATAAGTCTGCGCATCGGAACAACGAGTGTCACCTGCACTGGCGGCAGAGACCGGCGCGACAAGAGATAAACCTGGGGAGTGCAAATATCCAACTGCCATTATCCAACCTCCTTGTCAGATAGTTGCTAGAAGAGAAATTCAGTTCCTCTGAGTATAGATAAAGCGAACGGTTTTGCTATGGAAACTTTCACACTTACCTGGTTCAGGTAAGTTACAAACAGATGCTGCTGGATTTCGTGGTGAGGACAAAGCCCTCAACCACGAAAGTTTTTCCAGAAGTAGTCTTGCTGACCAGTTTTTATCGTGGACGATAGTTCTGCAGGGTCTTGATGATCACCGTCACTACGCGACGATTTTGCGCGCGTCCGGCAGCAGTTTCATTGCTGGCAACGGGCTGACCCTCACCGAAACCTCTGGCCGTGATACGACCTGGGCTGATGCCGAAGCGATCGACCATCACCTGTCGTACAGCGTTGGCACGACGATCGGAGAGTCCGATATTGTACTGTTCTGTGCCTACCGAGTCAGTGTGACCTTCCAGTTCTACGATAACGTCGGGATACTGTTCCATGAAGTCGGTGACTTCCTCGATCTCATCCATGTATTCTGCTTTGACCTCTGAGCGATCAAAGTCAAAGTTCACCAGCAGATCAACCCGGGCTACTTCTTCCACGGGAATCGGGCAACCTCTCTCATCCACCGCGTAGTTCATCGGTGTATCGGGACAGGCATCGCCAGAATCGGGAACACCATCGCGGTCTGCATCCGCAGGTGCAGCTTCACTCGGCGCACTTGCAGGGGCAGCAGGACGGGATGGCTGTGAAGGCTGCGTGCGTGCCACTGGCTGCGAACTGCGCGGAGTCTCATTACCCAGGCCGAAATAGAAAACAATGGATGTATCGATACCAAAGTCCACATCTTCCAGATCGCGACCCAGGTACTGATAGCGCCTCAGTGCGGTACGCAACTCGAGGTTTTCACCCACATCCAGCTTCAGGCCGGCGCCTACGTTGAGAATCGAATCGTTATCGTCATTAAATTTGGTATTGCCCACACCACCCACAATAAAGGGCTGGATGTTGCCAAGGCTGGATCCGATGTCATAGATGGCATCCAGGCGGTAGTGGTCTATTTCGACCTCGGCTCCAGAGGGAAGATCTGGTTCCAGGTCGAAGATGCTGAATTCTGTGCTGAACCTGTCGGTAAACTGGTAGCCCAGCCCGAACGACCAGCCGGAATCGTCATCAAGCATGGTCTCATCCGCAAAGTCCATCCATTGCATTCCCGGCGCCACATAAAATTGGCCCGGATCCGCCTGGCTCTGGCCAGCCAGAGCAATGAATAGGGTAAAAAACGCGAAACGCGAAGTTTTGTTCATAATAGGTCCTGAAAAGTTGACAGTTCGGCCCCACGATTGGGGTCGGCCGCGAATTATACTTGGCCAGGGACTGACAAATAAAGTAATCCCGCTGCGCCATGAATTCGGCCCCGGCATCCATTACAATAGGTGCTTTGCGCAGCCACATGCTGATGCAGCTCAATGGTGGAGCTGATTGAGGGGCCCTTGTATAGCTGGCGTAGTGAGATCAAGCGTTACCTGGTTGTCTTCGCTCTGGCGAGTCTGGTGGGATACCTCCTCGGCGCGCTGTTGCCTGCCATTGTGCTCTTCCTGGCTGGCATCGTCCTCATCGACCTGGTTCAGCTCTACCGATTACACAAGTGGCTGGCCAAAGACCACTCTTCTGACAAATCTGCACCGCCGGAAAGCTTCGGCATCTGGGGCAATATTTTCGACGGCATCTACCGACTGCAAAAGCAGGAGCGTCGTGCCAGCGCCTACCTGGAAAATATCCTGCACAAGGCCCAGGAATCCTCAGCCGCTCTGGAGATGGCGGTGATCATGATCAACCGGCACAACAACCTGGACTGGTGGAATCGGGCCAGTGAGTCTCTGTTGGGGCTGCGCTATCCACAGGACCGCGGCCAATCCATCACCAATCTGATTCGTGATCCGCAGTTTTCCGAATACTTTAATAGTGAAAATTACGATGAGCCACTGAAGCTGAACGCTCCCGGCGATACTGCGCAGGTACTGGAATTTCAGATCGCTGTGTTCGGTGAACACGAACGCTTGATGATCGTTCGTGATATTACCCAACTGCATCGACTGGAACTGATGCGCAAAGATTTCGTCGGCAATGTGTCTCACGAGCTGGGTACGCCGATCACGGTGATCAAGGGCTACCTGGAAGCGATCACCGACAACATGCAGGACCTGGACGAAAAGTGGCAGAAGCCGATTGAACAGATGCACCAACAATCCCAGCGTATGGAGAATATCGTCAGGGATCTTTTGCTACTGTCATCGCTTGAGACAAAACACCGACCAAAACAGCAGGGCCCTTTCAAACTGGGTCGTCTATTGTCGGAGATTCGCAGCGACACCTTGCAAATCTACAAGAAGAAGTCACACCGATTCAGCATCGACTGCCCGGAATCCGTCGAATTTCTCGGCGACCGGGGAGAACTTTACTCCGCGTTGTCCAACCTTGTTGTAAACGCGGCAAAATACACGCCTGCGAAAGGTGAAATCAGTGTCATCGTGAGCAAAGAAGACGATCACCTGGATATCACCGTTGCCGACAATGGGCTCGGCATAGAGCAGCAACACATTCCCAGGCTGACGGAGAGATTCTATCGGGTAGATGTCAGCCGATCCTCGCAGACTGGGGGCACCGGACTGGGCCTCGCCATCGTCAAACACATCGTGGTTCGACACGATGGTGAGCTCATAATCACCAGTGAACTCGGCAAGGGCAGTCGCTTCACCTGTCGCTTCCCGGCCAGCCGCTTCCAACAGGTAAGCGAAACGGAACCCACACGGGAAATAGCAGAAAACGCAGCTGCTCACTCATGAATGGCATCCAATGTGACAATTAGATGACATTTTCATCACATCTCTTGTGATGATATGCTCCCTCTCCCCGCTGAGAATTTTAACCGGGCTCTCCTGAGTCCTTAATCAGCCCTGTCGATCTCGATTTACTAAACCGTGGAAGAACCAGCCCAAAACAGCGCTCTATCGCTCGTGGACAAGTCTCAGCCTCAGCTGGATGAGCCCCAGCCACTGGCCGAATTCGATCTCGACAGTCACGAGTACTACGAGAATAGGGAACTATCCCTGCTCAAGTTCAATCTCCGGGTGCTGAGCCAGGCACGAAATCCTGCCCATCCCCTGCTGGAACGGCTGATGTTCCTGCTCATTTTCAGCTCCAATCTGGATGAGTTCTTTGAAATTCGTGTTTCCGGGCTGAAGAAACAGCTGGACTTCGGGCGCCAGCGCCCAGGTGCCGACGGCATGTATCCAGAGCAGGTGCTGAGCCAAATCCATGAACAAGTCAGGCTGGCACTGACGGAACAATACCGAATCCTTAACGAGGAACTGTTTCCTTCCCTCGCCGATGAGAATATCCGCTTCTGGCAGCGCAGCGAATGGAACAAGGACATGGTCAGCTGGACCAAAACTTATTTCCATGACGAGGTAGTGCCAGTCATCAGTCCCCTCGGGCTGGATCCAGCACACCCCTTCCCGCGCCTGGTCAACAAGAGTCTCAACTTCATCCTCTCTTTGAAGGGTAAAGACGCCTTTGGTCGAGAGAGTGGCCTGGCAATTGTGCCTGCACCTCGGTCATTGCCGCGACTGATCAAGGTGCCAGAAGAGATTGCCGGCGAAGGTGACAACTTCGTATTCCTGTCATCGATCATCCATGAATACGTGGATGAGTTTTTCCCTGGCATGACGGTCAAGGAATGTCATCAATTCCGCGTCACACGTAATACAGACCTCGAGATGTCGAATGTGGAAGTCGAGGACGTGGCCAGTGCACTGCAGGGCGAGCTACATCTGCGTCGCTTTGGCGCCGCTACCAAGCTGGAAGTCAGCCAGGAGTGCCCAACTGAGCTCACTGACTTTCTGCTGGAGCACTTCAACCTTTCGGAAGAGGAATTGTTCCGTCTCGATGGGCCAGTAAATCTGCAACGGCTCACCGCCATGCTGGAGATGGTAGAGAGGCCCGACCTTCGTTTTGCAAAATTTTCCCCCGGCGCGCCACAAGCCCTGGAAGAGAACAGCGATATCTTTGCTGCGGTGGAACGGGAAGATCAATTGCTACTCCACCCTTACGAATCATTCATCCCAATTATCGACTGGGTAAGACAGGCTGCAAAAGATCCTACGGTGCTGTCGATCAAACAAACTCTCTATCGCACCAACGAATCTTCTGAACTGGTTGAAGCTCTCGCCGAAGCCGCGCGCAACGGCAAAGAAGTCACGGTGGTGATCGAGCTACGAGCACGCTTCGATGAAGAGGAAAATATCAACTTTGCCAGCATCCTGCAGGAAGCAGGTGCGGTTGTGGTCTATGGGGTGCTCGGATACAAGACTCACGCCAAGATGCTGCTCTTTGTTCGCCGGGTAGGCAACAAATTAAGGCGTTATGCTCACCTGGGTACAGGAAACTATCACCGCAAGAATTCACTCATTTACACCGATTACAGCCTGATGACCGCGGACAAGACCGTGTGTGCCGATGTACACAAGGTATTCCAACAGATCACCGGTATGGGCAAGAAGATCCATCCAAAGTTGCTGATTCACGCGCCATTCAATCTGCGCAAGGCAACAATAAAGATGATAGAGGCGGAAGCGGAAGCGGCACGAAATGGTGGCAGTGCACGAATTATTGCCAAGATTAATGGCCTGACAGATCCCCCGGTGATCAAGGCACTGTACCAGGCATCCCAGGCAGGCGTGCAGATAGACCTGATCGTACGTGGAGTCTGCTGCCTGAAACCCGGTATACCCGGTGTCAGTGAAAACATCCGGGTGATCTCAGTAGTCGGGAGATTCCTGGAACATTCGAGAGTATTTTACTTCGAGAACGCCTCCTACCCGGTTTATTGTGCAAGCTCCGACTGGATGGAACGCAACCTCTCTCATCGCATCGAAGTATGCTTCCCCATCGTGCGCAAGAAACTGGCGCAGAGAATCCAGCAGGAGCTCGAACTCTACCTTGCTGACGAAACCCAATCCTGGGAGTTGCGCGCAGACGGACTCTATGACTCGCCAGGCGAGGATGGAGATGTTGAGAACGGGGTACAGAGCCAGCTACTAAAATCCCTGGCGCGCAGCTAATTCCTTAAAGCGACCCAGTTAACGCTGATCTATCCAGCTAGTGTTTGGCGAAACTGATGTCTGGCAGGTTGGACTCGGTCATTGCATTTAGCGTCTTCTCATTCTTCACCATGAAATCGAGCATACCCTCGCGCAATGCTGTTGCACTAAACCTCAGAGACTCGACTCCATAAGCCTCCATAAGGCCGGTCAACACTGACCACCCTGGCAGCAACAGGTCCCTGCGAGACTCTTTCAGTCCATCCAGGCTGCCTCCCTCAAGAATCGTTTTTGCGACCACATCCTGAATGTTATGAAGGGCTGACAAAGAAATTTCAGCAGCAGGATATCCCAGCCCATTGCAGATATTTGCCAGCATTTTGACAGTTCCCGACGAAGCATGCGCTTCCTGCCAGCCAACTTTCTGCACACCGGCAGAAGACTTGCCGAACTCCTCGCTGGCTGCAGTCCTGGCCTTGTTCATTGCTGCTACCAATTCTTCGGCATTCGCAAATTCATTGCCGAAGAAACGGTCACGCCAGGCTACACTTCCGACTGCAAGGCTCTCGGTGAGCAAGCGATCATGATGACAGCCAACGATGATCTCTGTGCTCCCTCCACCGATATCTATTACCAGGCGATGGACGTCACTTACCGGCAAATCACTGATCACTCCGGCATAGATCAGTACAGCTTCCTGTACGCCACTGATTATAGAGATATCGATACCAATCTCTTTTGCCGCGGTAATGAAAGAATCGGAATTTTTTGCCACACGAAAGGTATTGGTGCCAAGGGCCCAATATTGTTCCAGGGGATATTGGCGCATGAGCAATTTGAAGCGCTTCAGACAGTTAACGCCGCGGGTGAAAGCGGCCGGGGAGATTTCACCGCTACGACCTACATTCTCGCCCAGTTGCACCTTTTCACTGAGACGTTCGACAATTTTAATCTTGCCTTCATCCCATTCTCCTATCAGGAGGTGGAAACTATTCGATCCCAAGTCGATACAAGCATGCATAAAAATAAATTGTGCCAAGCAGCAATCGTGGCTGATTGACGAAGTTCTGCGACCTCTCTTTGCATATCGACTGTTTGACGAACAAGGTGAATATTACCGCCCTGGTGAGGGCGGTAACAACCGATAAAGGAATTGGGTTCCGCGAGAGCGGCGTCAGATCATGGATTGCTGGTAGTTTTCCAGGCCAACCCTATCGATCAGGGAGAGTTGGGTCTCAAGCCAGTCGATATGTTCCTCTTCGCTGTCGAGAATACTGCTGAGCAGGTCTCGGCTGACAAAGTCACCCACTGACTCACAGTAGGCAATCCCGGCTTTCAGGTCGGGGCAGGCTTTCATCTCCAGCTTCAGGTCACATTCCAGCATTTCTCGGGTGTTTTCACCGATCAGCAATTTGCCCAGGTTTTGCAGGTTGGGCAGCCCTTCCAGAAACAGGATGCGCTTGGTGAGCTCATCGGCGTGCTTCATTTCATCGATCGACTCTTCGTATTCTTTCTCCGCCAGCTTGTGTAAACCCCAGTCCTCGTACATGCGGGAATGAAGGAAATACTGGTTGATGGCGATCAGTTCGTTTGCCAGAGCCTGGTTAAGGTGCTTGATGACGGTAGCATCCGCTTGCATGGAAGTTCCCTCTTGAGTTGGTTTGCGCAAGGATGGCCATTTGGCGCCGAATTGTCAAGATCAGGATCGCGTAAGCTATTGAAATAACTCACAAATTCTAATGAGAAGCAATCCCATTCCCATTTCCTTCGAGCGTCAGCAATTCGGGGGAAATCGGGTCCCGTGACAGGGAAAGCAGCAAGGTTTGCAGGTTAAAAGCCAGGAAGGCAGTGTAGTCGGCGTTTAGCCCGCGTTCACAAAGGGGGTCGAACGAGCGTATTCCTTAACGATACTCTGGGCCAGTTTGCCGCACTTGCCGCATTCGCTGGCTACTCCGAGACGATCACGCAGATCGGTGACAGAACTTACGCCATCACGGCATAAATCCTTGATTTGATGATCGGTAATTTGTCGGCAAATACAAACGTACATGGGCGATTCCAGATGAACACGCTAATTTAAATCTAAATGAGAATGATTGTCAACAAGATTTGATTCTGTTACTTTAGGCCTTCGGTGAGGTACTCCCTTCCTAAGATAAGCCACTGATTTTACGTAGAAAAGCCTATGAGTAGCACTGCATTGTCCAGCGCCAGCCGCGGTGATCGTTGCGTTGTCCTGGATATAGCCGAACAACCTGCCGAGCTGCGCAGCAGACTCTATGCCCTCGGGGTCATACCGGGCTCCGCCCTGGAAGTCCTGCGCTTTGCGCCGCTGGGCGACCCTATGCAGGTTAAACTGGGCGGCAGTTTCATCAGTATTCGCAAGGCTGAAGCCGACATCATCACTATCGAAATTCAGTAGCTCATGCCAGTAACGAAGCAGCAATCCATAGCCCTGTTGGGCAACCCGAACAGTGGCAAGACCACCCTGTTCAATTTGTTGACCGGCTCGCGCCAGAAAGTTGGCAACTGGCCGGGAGTCACTGTCGAGAAGAAGTTTGGATTCTGCGAAATCGGCGGCCACGAGCTGGAAATCGTAGACCTGCCTGGCATCTACTCTCTCGAACAGGACTACAACGGCATCGACGAACAGATAGCCTACGACTATCTACACCAGGGCGAAATTGACCTGATCATCAACATCATTGACGCCAGTAATCTGGAACGCAGCCTGGTATTGACCCAACAACTCCAGGAGCAAGGCATACCTGTAATCGTCGTGCTCAATATGCTCGATGTCGCCGAACAGCAGGGTATTTCAGTGACACCTGACGCCCTCGCGCGCAATCTCAATATCCCGGTCATCAACATGGTGGCTTCACGCAAGGAAGGCCTGGACAAGTTACGCGAACAAGTCGCACAGACACTAGACCATGGCAGTGAACCGGCGTCTATAGCCAGCACTGAGGGTATAGACGAAACAGACCCGGTACTGCGTCGCTATCATCAGTCCCGCAGATTGGTAGATGGCGTGGTTGAGGTAATACCAGGAAAGCACAGCCTCTCGGAACGCATCGACGCCATGGTGCTGCACAGACTATTGGGTATACCCATCTTCCTGTTGATGATCTATTTGATGTTCACCTTCGCCGTCAATCTGGGCGCTGTGTTCATCGATTTCTTCGACATACTGTTCGCAGCCGTCCTGGTTGACGGTACGACCTGGCTGTTACAGCAGATATCGGCACCGCCGATACTGATTACCCTGCTGGCACAGGGAGTCGGCGGTGGCATCACACTGGTGGCGACTTTTATTCCGGTAATTGGTTTCCTCTATCTTTGTCTCTCTGTGCTGGAAGATTCTGGATACATGTCCAGGGCTGCCTTCGTCATCGACCGATTGATGAGCGGCATCGGACTACCTGGCAATGCATTCGTACCGCTCATCGTTGGCTTCGGTTGCAATGTGCCAGCAGTCATGGCAACCCGAACGCTGGGCAGAGACTCTGACAGGTTGATGACTATAGCCATGGCACCATTCATGAGCTGTGGCGCACGGCTCACTGTTTATGCCTTGTTTGCAGCCGCGTTCTTTCAACAGAGCGGCCAGAATATTGTGTTCGGATTGTATTTGCTGGGAATCGCCCTGGCGATTTTCACCGGCTGGATTTTCCGCAAGCAACTGTTTACCGGTGAGATCACGCCTTCCTTCCAGGAGATGCCTGCCTACCACCTGCCTGTTGCGCGAAATATTCTTCTCACCACGTGGTTTCGATTGAAAGGATTTATCTTTCGCGCAGGCAAAACGATTGTCACCGTAGTTATTGCATTGAGCTTCCTTAACTCTATTGGCAGCGATGGAAGTTTCGGCAACGAAGACTCTGAAGAATCCATGCTCAGTGTGATCGGCAAAACCATTACACCTGCTTTCGCCCCCATGGGCGTTGCTGAGGAGAACTGGCCGGCTACCGTTGGATTGTTTACCGGCATGTTTGCCAAGGAAGCGATCGTTGGAACTCTCGATGCTCTTTACAGTGAGCCGCTGGGAGATGGGTCCGACGGCGCACCAGATCTACTCGCGGCAGCAGGCGACGCGGTCGCATCAATCGGCAGTGAACTTGCCGCACTCGGTGGCGCCCTGGGAGATCCGCTGGGTATCTCAATTGGTGATGTCAGCGACGTTGAAGCGGTGGCTGAGGAACAGGAAGTCCAGAGCAGTACACTTACCAATATGGCTGCCTTGTTCAGCAGTCCCTTCGCTGCATTTTGCTACCTGGTCTTTGTGTTGCTTTATGCACCCTGCGTTGCTGTACTGGGCGCAGTCAACAAGGAAGCTGGCTGGCACTGGACCCTGTTGGTATTCAGCTGGAGCACTTCACTTGCCTACATCACTGCCACGGTGACCTACCAGATTGGCACTTTTTCGGCGAACCCCTTATTCTCAGCCATCTGGATTGCAGCTGCTCTACTGGTTCTGGCAATTTTCATTGTCAGCCTGAAGCGACTCTCCAGCAAGTTAGTGCCACAGAACCTGATCCCTGCAGTGCAGGTTTAAGGCGCTTCCCTTATCGTCCAAAGCGTCCTGTGAGAGCGGGGTAAACCACCGTGCAAGAAGAAGTCACTAACCGGGAATCAGATTTACTGGTTTGGTTCGCTGCTGGCTTCCTCGTAGTGCTCATCATCAAGCTGTACCTGGCAATCGTCCTCGATCTATACAGCGATGAAATCTTCTACTGGTGGGCGTCTACCAGATTAAGCCTCGCCTACAGCGACTTACCTTTCATGACAGCCTTGCTCGTGGGACTTGGCAGCGGTTTTGACGCCGCCAATGCCCTGCAGGTGCGTAGCCTGTTCCTGGTCCTGGGTAGCAGCCTGCCATTCCTGGTTTATTGGCTGGCAGAACCACTCTACGGAAGGTCCAGCGCGTTGTGGTCAGCACTGTTGACCCTGTGTCTGCCGCTTGGTGGCTTCATGGGGCTCCTGGCCGTGCCGGACGTACCCCTGGTGTTCTTCGGCCTGCTCTCTATTGGCAGTTTTGATCGAGCCCTGCGCAGCAACCACTGGCGTTACTGGCTCGCAACGGGCATTTTCGTGGCACTGGGCTTATGCACTCACTACCGATTCTTCCTCTATCCGCTCGCTGCTATCCTCTACCTGATTTTCTTCCCACCTGCCCGCCTGCAATGGCGCAACCGGCGTTTCTGGTGCGCAGTGATGATCGCCTGCCTGGGATTGATACCAATCCTCTGGTTTAATCTCAGCAACCAATTAAGTAGTGCCAGCTTCTACCTGGTGGAGCGCCATCCTTGGGAATTTCAGAGCACTGGGCTGCTGCATATCTTCAAGCAGGCCGGGCTGGTCACGCCACCTCTTTATCTGGTTCTGCTACTGACCATGTGGCACTTGTACAAACAAAGCCGAAGCGGCTCATCCTGTGCTGCCCTGTTACTCAGCTTTGCAGTCACCAACTTGTCTGTGTATTTAATCCTGGCACCGTGGACCGATGCCAACAGTACATCCATTCATTGGCCTCTGTCCGGATACTTCCCCCTGCTCGTCGCCGTTCCCGCCACCCTGGATAGCTTGCGTGGCAAGTTTACAGCGCAGTATGGAGAAAATTCTGCGCACAGGCTGATAATCAGCGTGCCCGCAATTGGCTTTCTTGGCACCCTGGTGGCACTTTTCGGTGTCGGTTCCCAGGCCTACCAGGAACCGCTACAGAAGCTCATTGGGACGGGTGTGCTATCCAACAAGATGGCAGGCTGGAAGGAGTTTTCCAGCCATACAGAACAGATCCTGGCTCAAAATATCGTGGGCTCTGAGCCACTGATTATTACAGACAACTACTATACCGCTGCACAAGCGGAGTTTGCCGGACTCGGTAAGTCCACCCTGACTCTTGACCAGGACAAGGCTGTACGAGATGGCCGTATTACCCAACTGCAGCTCTGGAACAAGTCGATTGCAGATCTTAATCTCTATAAGGGACAACTGGCGCTTTATATTAGCGAAGACTCTACCCTGGAAATTGAAGATGCAACTGATCTCATGGCTTTCGTTTGTGATATCAGTAGCGAAGTTGAGCCCCTCGACCAGCTGAGCCTGTTCAATGGCGACAAGGCATTTTCATTCTATTTAATCAGCGAAATTTCCGATCCTGTGGGAGAAAATCCAGCATCAGCATTTCCCTGCCCTTACCCGATTCACGCATGGATCGATCAGCCTTTGGAGGATGATGTGCTGTCCGGTCAGGTCAATGTATCTGGCTGGGCTTACAGTGAAGACGTTGGAGTGGCAGGAGTGGAATTGTTGATCGATGGTAATCGAGTCGCATCGGCTGAATATGGAAACAACCGCGAGGACGTTGTGACAGTTAGATCTGTGCGTAACGATCCGAACCTGCCAGATCTTGGCTTTGATCTGCAGTACGACTCGACCTTGCTGAGCAATGGACGCCATGAGATGGCCATCGAGGTGAGCAATCGCCAGGGCAGACGGCAGATTTATGGCAAGCGGTCTATCAGGGTGAGCAATTAATCCGCCATCGGGCGCAAAACTTCCACGGCAATTCGCCATTCATTGGTCGTACTCAATCGCCACAGGCGCAGGTAGTTGGTGCGAAATCCAACCTGAACTTCCTCCAGGTTGGTAGTCATGACGCCATAGGTGTACCCCATCTCTCCGGATTCGCTGATATAGCCACCCATGTGATCCAGATCCAGAGGCGTAGTCGTCTGCAGCTGATCATCAAGAAATGCACCATAGACTGAACTCGCCACCTGGGCACCTACCGCGGGCCCCATACCCGGCAGGTAGACCCTGACGTTCTCCAGGCCGTACCTCAGCAACGCCCTCTGACCGCCACGAATGTTGAGTGACCTGCCAAACAGATTGTCTGCATCGATCAGACTCTGTAAATCGTTTTCGTTGGAAGCGGCTACTACTGGATGGGCCGTCTCCTCGAACACGGGTTGCGTATCAGCGAAGGTGGGTTCGACTTCCAGACTGAGGAAACCAGGAATGATAGTCGCCATATCGGCAGCCAGCTTCCACTCCCCGTCCTGTTTCTTCCACACCGAAATCAGATGCCCAAACAGATCCGTATCTTCTTCCTCGTCAACGTCCAGAATGGTCATCGGCCCTGCGGACAGGCCCAGGTCACCGGCTCGAGAGACATCAATATAGTGAGCTTCCCAGGTCAGGTCATTGCCTTCGAAATTTGGCGAAGAATAGAGCGCGAGGGCATCTACTGGCCCATCCCGAAAAACCACCGATCCCTCACCGAGAAATTCCAGGAATGCCTGGGTTCGCCCTACCTCCAGCGCCCGGTCAGCATAGAGCTGGTCGGCCGCCGCCAGGTCCAACCAGTACTGATACTGGCTCCTCTCCTGGGGATGAGCCGCAGTCGAAGCCAGAAGACTGAGCAGCACAAATCCCAGTCCCGGGATACGCGATCGCAGCCGGGCAAAGTTGAGAAATTGAATGAAAATCATAAATTGATGTTAATCGGAATTCGGTGAGGAATGTAGTCCAACTCCAAAAAACCTCAGAATCGCTTCTATCTCACTGATATTACTGGCCAATTGGTAGATTGCCGCATTGTCCTGAACCGAGCTTAGCGATAAAATTCGCTAACTACCCATTCAAGGCATTTGATTACCCCAAATCGCCAGAGGCGACCCCTCAGACCGTGCCAACTCAATCTCCATTGATTTCTCGCCGGGCGCATGCAGCTATTGCTTGTGTGTGCCGCCTGCTCTATATGGTGCTGGCTGTATTTTTTATCGGCTCCGTCAACGCCCAGACACTACAGGTGAGTCCCGGGACGGATACGATTGCGGTAAGCAATTACATGGAGTACTACGAAGATGCTTCCGAATTGCTGACCATCGAAGATGTGCTGGCGGAAAATTTTGACGTCAATTTCATACCCTTCGATGGCGATCTCCTCAACTTCGGCATTACCAGTTCCGCCTACTGGGTGAGACTTAACCTGGACTGGTCGGCCATGCCAGCCGGCTCGCAAAAAGTACTGGAGTTCGGGCCGCCCAAGATAGTCGCGGGTATCGTACGCGGCGGCATAGAACTGTTTTCCATAAACAATCAGCGGCAAGTGCAGACGCAGTACAATCTCGGCACACTGGAAAGCCCGAGGGAAATCAAGACACTGAATCGCGGATTTGCGTTGATGGTAGACGAATCCTTTGGCGATCAGATCTACATGCGCATTACCAGCGCACGGCCACTGCGCCTGCCAATCAGCCTCTGGGACGAGTCCACTTTCCAGCAGCAAAATGTGCGATCTGACACTCTCCTGGGTTTACAGTACGGCATTCTGCTGGCGATGATTTTCTACAATCTGTTCCTGTTTGCCACCATCCGGGAGTCCAGCTATCTCTACTATGTGCTGGCCATAGCCACGCAGACGGCTTTTATATTCCTGGATTCAAAACATCTGCGCTACCTGACCGAAGAGTTCTACCGCAGCAGTTGGGCTGTCGACTTGTCCGAACGGGTTATCTATCCGTTACTTGTTATTACTGCTTTGCTGTTCCAGCGTTCTCTACTAAGAATCTGGGAGACCAATATCAAACTGGACAATGTGGTGAAGTTTTTCATCGCCGGTTTTGGTATCGTCATCCTGCTGACACTGGTGCCCAACGAGAAGATTTTCCAGTATCAACTCATCTTCTTGCTGGTCCTCGCCATACCCCTGGTTTTTTATACCAATGTCGATGCGATCCGCCGTGGTAATGTCACCGCAGTCGTGCACATGGCAGCCATCGGAGTATTTCTGCTTGGCACGATAGTGCTTATGCTGCTGCAACTATGGCCGGCATTCCCGAATAACCAGTTTACTATCAGCGCATACAATATCGGCCTGATTGCCCAGGCCCTGTTGCTCTCGCTCAGCCTCTCCTTTCGTTATAACCAGATCAAACAAGAGAAAGAAGACGCCCAGTTACTCGCCATTAATAATCTGGTGAAGTCGGAACAGATTAAAGACGACCTGTTGGCCAATGTTTCTCATGAGTTACGCACTCCGCTTTATGGCATCAACGGACTGGCAGAAACTGCCCTGGCGGAGTTAGAAAAGAAGTCCCAGGACGGTGAGCTCATCTCCAGAAACCTGGAACTTATCCGCGCCAGCGGTGACCGGCTGACCAAGCTGGTAAACGATCTGCTGGATTTCTCCGCAGCGAAGGAAGAAGCGACCTACGTGAAGTTTCGCCCGGTTGATCTGAACAGCCTTGTCACGCTGGTTATTGCCGTCTGCAAACCGTTGATTGGAGACAAGAACATCGACCTTCGTGCGGAGATCGATGCCGACCTGCCACTGGTTGCCGGAGATGAGGACAGGTTGCAACAAATACTAGTCAACCTCACATCCAATGCAATCAAATTTACCTATTCCGGCGAAGTGGTCATCTCGGCGGTACTGACCTCCGACTACAACGTAACCGTTTCCGTGCGCGATTCCGGTATTGGTATTCACAAGACTGATCACGAGACCATCTTCAAGACCTTCGAGAAGCTTCCTTCTCAGCAAATGAATGCCAGTGGCATCGGACTCGGCCTGCCGTTGGCAAAACGCATGGTAGAGATGCATCGAAGCAAATTGAAACTCGAGAGTGAGTTGGATCTGGGCTCTAAATTCAGCTTTGACCTTCGCGTTTCTCTGGATCAGACCAGGGCTGTCAAATCTCCAACCATAGAGAAACAAATGATCCGCAGGGCCGACTTCCTCGAACAGGCCAACAAGGTTGATGATGTACCAAAACTGCGCAGCGAGCAGGAAGTCACTATCCTTGTTGTAGATGACGATGAGATAAACCGGGTGGTAATGGGGCAACAACTGGAAGACTATAACGTCGTCAAGTGCTCTAACGGACTTGACGCCCTCAATGCGATCGATGACAAGAAGCCCGACCTGGTACTCCTGGATCTGATGATGCCTGGCCTGAACGGATACGAGGTCTGCCAGAAGATTCGCCAGAAGTATAGCCAGATCGAACTTCCAGTAATCCTGGTAACAGCGAAGAACCACCTGGAAGATCTTACCCAGGGTTTTCGCACCGGCGCCAATGACTATCTGGCAAAGCCATTTCATAACGAAGAGCTGAGCTCACGGGTAGAAAATCAACTGCGCCTTAGCATGTTGCACAGGGTGAATGAAGATAACGTGCGCCTGCGCGCGCAGATCGAGCAATACGCAGAAGCCGATGCAGAGCTACGCAGCTCGAGACTACGCCTGCAACAGGTGTTGGAATCCATCAATGCCGGCTTCATCGCATTCGAGTTTCCCGGCAAGATATTCAGTCTCAATCATCGTGCCGCTGAACTTCTCGACTCAGATCGCGATGCCCTGATAGACCGGGATATTCTCGCTCTGTTTACAAATGCAGAGGTTAACGAGCGCGCGAAGAACCTGCTTGCGGAATGGGAGGCAGCTGACGATGGAAATGATGAGGAACCCTGGGCATCCAATAGTCACAGCGTGGAAATTGAGGTTGAGGTGCCTTTCAACAACAGCAATGCCAGCGCTGCTAAAACGGTCAGGTTCAACAGCAGGCTAAACCTGTTCGGGAGCGACGAGGGCACAGGCGTGTTGTTCCTGGAAGACACTGAACCACTGCCCAAGGTGACCAGTTCAGATCTGGCCAAGGACACCGTGGAACTGGTCAGCTTTCTGGGCCAGGCCCAGCAGAACATCAGGCGTATCGGCACCAGGCTTAGCGTGCTGACGCCAGAAGAGATTTCGCGCTACCCCGAATTGTTGGACAAACTCACAGGTATTGATGACCTGGTAGACTATATCGACCAACAACTACCGTCGGTGAGCAGCGAGAGCGAGTATCGTCAACAACTGGTTACCCTGATGCGCTCAGCTCTGCACACCTGGGAAGTCACCACGCAAAAATCCAAGATCGAGTTGGCAGAAGAGAGCAATATCTGGGCTGTCAGCATTGACGATGGACGACTGCGTACGCGCACATTCGACCGCTATCTCAGGCTGGAACAACTGCCCAAGGTACCGCGCTGGCGTGAAGTTGTTCGCACCGCCTACTTCGTACTTTCCAATCCGGCGATCGAGCCAGAAACCCGCGCATCTCTCGAGTCTGAGCTTGAAAAGACCAAATCCATATTGAAGAAAGCGGCAATAAGCTAGCTTCTGTCAGGCAAGCATGTACTTAAAGCACTTCGGTCTCGCGCAATACCCCTTTTCGCTCACACCGAATACGCGCTATTTCCTCAAGCTGCCCAGCCATCAACTCGCTTTTGACTCCATCGTAAAAGCACTGAGCGATGAAGGCTGTTTCAACCTGATTACCGGCGAAGTAGGAACTGGAAAGACCATGCTTTGCCGCAAGGTACTAAATGCCCTTGGTTTGCATCCATCCAGGTTTACCACTGCGTATATACCCCACCCCATTCTCAATGAGGAGGCCATCAT
>CAYTLI010000027.1:10684-20685 GCA_964438455.1 uncultured Pseudohongiella sp. | reverse complement strand
CCAGTTCTACTTTTTTCTCCGATCCACAGAAACTTGTGGGTAAACTCATGTTGCCTGTCGTCTCCCATTTTTCACCGCGCTTTGCACTGCAAGAGCCAGAATGAACGTAGCGGTTAAGCCAATCACTAAAGGCGTCGTTATAACTACTTTCATATATTCAACGCCTCCGGATGACCGATTAAACTCAAATTCCTCTATGAAACCAATTCCGTTGAATATAGCCCACACCGCCACTACCGCAGTAACCGCATAAATCTCTTCTTTCAATCGGTTAAATAAAACCGCTATAAGAAAAGTGACCGTTATAAATGCGATTAAAACACAAGTCAGAACAAAGAGTGTCCCGATTCTGTCTCGATGGTCGGTCAACTCAATCGGAAGCACACTGTTTTCCACCAGTTTCTCGTCAAAACTTGTCACAAACCCGGATAGGAAATTTCCCCTGGAGGTAGTCGAAAAAATATACGCGTGAATAGTATCTACGGTCCCGCCGTTCACCACTTGATACGTGACTATTGGCGTGAATCCGACCAGAAAAGCAACAACAGTTAACACGACACCCCCGACTATACGTTCGCTGTGATCGATAGAAGTAAATCCACTAAAGTCAGACATACCGCCAGCGCTTCATGTCCTATGCGTACACCCAGTGAGAGAGTTGTGAAAACCGCTATTCTGTGTGCAACGCCGTTTCTCTGAAACAGTGACACGGTAGCAACCACCCGTGCAATCGTAAACAGAACAGCGATGAACGCGCGATCGTCCGAAGTAGCCAAGCTAGCCCAAATTATGCTTCCGATAACCAACCCAGAAGAAACAATAAAATATATTAACGAATACGAACAGAACGAGTTATCTCGGATATGTGAGGTCATTGAATCGAGAAGACAACAGGTTCATGATTTAGCCAATGATTACAATTTTTCATGGAGCAATGACAACGGGAAAATTGTGCTGCAGTCACAGGCTGGGAGATCTCTGGAATTGGAACACGCGTGCTTGACTCCCGTGTGTTCACATATGCATCTGGCGTATGTTTTCTTTGTAGCAACTGTTGACAAAAGCGGAATGAAACGTGACAGCTTGTTGCAGTATTTTGAAGACTACTTGCCATGTAAGAACGAGTTCTGGCGGTACACTCAGGAATTCGTGGTTTTGTACATGTCCATTCCATGCTCGTTTATACGCGTGTTGTCTCATGAGTATCCTAAAAGTTTTCGATACGTCTGGGAGCTCTATGCACGCGTTAAACATCTGGGTTATGCCCCGTGTATCGACTACGCCGTGATTTCTATTCTATCAGGGGACTTGGAGAACAAACACGAGTCTTTGCAACTGCCATGGGAGATAACAAGTTTACAAGACAAAAATTGGTTCTTTCGACATTGTGCGGATTTTTGCCCCGTGCTCAGGGAAACTGGTATCCCTGTTACGGAGATTGACGGCATTACGCTGTTTCTGGACGCAGACGATACTATAATGCTGATATTGAGCGCATGGAGCTCCTGCCTGCAGTTTTCATATCAAAAAGACCTGCAAAATATGTTTACTGAATATATAAATCAGATCAAGCTTCCGTCTGCAAAGACCCTGGCTCAATAAATAAACGCGCGTGTATATGTTGAACAGCTATATCCGATGACCCCAGTACATAATTAATATTTACAATCGTGTCCAATGCGTATGGTCGAAATTGGCAGTGATCAAGCTCGCGTACTGTCTCCCACAATTGTTCAATGTGTTGTTTGCATGTTTGATACATACTGTACAGACGACAAGAGCACAGGAAACAAAAAAGCTCCGAACGCTTGCTATCCTTAAACTCCCCGGTCTCTGTAATCTGGTCCCTCTGTATGTCGGCAATGCAGTTGTGTACATTGTATAAATTTTGACACATTGGGCGTATTTCCATTTCGTACGTGTTGAAGACAAAATCATCCTTTTTTGATTCAGCCCAGGATAAAACCTCTTGAACCGTGGGCACATTTTGTTCAAGTTTGTCGGCTGCAACATAGATGCATATACCCGCAATCAAGAATATATCACTTTCCTCACAATTGAAAAATCCGTCACAAGTGCGGATAGAAACTAGATAAACACGTAGAAGTTCAATGGCTTCATAGCACGTTTTACAAGCGACATTGTAATCGCTTTGCAGCCAAAAAATCCAATTTACAAGCTCTGCCCATTTTTGCTCAGTCACGTTCATCAGAGATTTGTTCTCAATCGGTGGGAATATAGGGTAATCTAAGTCACTTAACCCGACATCGGCATCCGAAAACAAAATGGCATCGTCTGACATGGTCACTGTTCGGGCGGATGACTTGAAGAATTTGTGCACTTTGCCCAAACAAGAGGCGAGCGTATATATCCAAAGAGGTCAAATCGATCCAGCGACCGCTGTTGACCTGAAATTGCTCTGCATCACTATCGAAAAAGCTGCATCTCGTCTTATCCCCGTTTGTAACGATCTCAAACGATATCTTGGTTCAACACGCGTGAATATTTCTCACCTTGAGAGATACTACGCGGAAGTATTAAATCACCGTAAACTATGCGTCAAGCTTGACCGCAAGATAAGATATCTGGGCAACTGTATCAACGAGCAAAGTGCCAGAATTGACAAAATTCTAGAGGTAATGGGCGAGGTTATAGACAAGCACCATCCAGGGGAAATGAAAGAAATTTTGAAGAACGACTCACTTCAAGTTTTGATGGATAATATACTCAGTGACACAAAATTATAATTGAATACATCCGTCGGAGTATATTATAGCAAGTTTTTTCTTTGCGTTCTTAGCATATCTGATAGTTGACCAAGTCCCGGATCTCAATATTTCTCCTCTTTGCGCAGGTGCAGCGAGTATAACTGACGCAGCGACCACAATCTTTTTATTCCTGGACAGAGGCGGACGTTCGGGATATATCTTGGCGGCTTTTTCACATTTGGCTTGTGTATCTTTCAAGTTGCACGGCATGATGTGCACGGGGATCTTCAAGCGGATACACATGTCGTGAAATTGTTTATCGGCACCGACACAACCACCGTGCACAACATATCTTATTTTGTCTTTTCTTTGTTCCAACAACTCAAACACACTCTCCTCTTGGTCAATGGTCATCCCATCGCGAGACCCGGTAAACCCGACGACTTCCCGTTTGTTCATTAACGCGAGCATGTTTATGATGAGTTTTTTATTTTTGCATAATGGAAAGAATCTTCACCGGATGCATGAAAAATATGTACAACACATGGAATATAGTCATGGCATGTAATGAAAGAAGATGCTTTAACGTGTTCATCGCGGTGTTTTACATGTATATTGTTCAACGCACAGTGTCTATCCATAATGACTAACAATACTGATCTGGAATCTGCTTCCTCGTCGTGATAAATAAAAGGAATGTAACCATCTCTTTTTTCGTGGATTTCTTCGCACGCGTATTTAAAAAGAGCAGCAGCACTCTCTTCAAAATCGCGATTATTAGACGCATGTTCAACGATATTCGGGCAGTCAACATCGATTTTCTTGGAAACAAATTTAAACCAGCAGTACTTGTGTGTCCCCCCGAAATCATCACAGACACCTGCATCAGTCATTCGATACCCTCTCATTCTGAGTCTCTTTTCCGCTTGCGAGTCTCGGTGTTAACTGTGGTAATGACCAGATAGCAGTCAACTCCTTCAGGACATTCGTACTGGTATTTCTCCCCCTTTGGAATATCCACGTAGATTTTTGGTGAAGCCCTGATTTTCGTGTTTCTAATCGTGAGCACGGGGCCACACTGATTTTTTATCCCGTCTTTCACATTGTCAGGTATAACAAAAAAATGCCGCTGGTCACTGGTACACTTTCCAGTAAAAAATCGCGGTGCATCTGCACGCCGCCTATGCGGGAGCAACGCTGCAAGTCCTTTCCCGCCAAAAACTTCATGTGCAAACTTTTTCCTCTGTGTCTCTTGCTTACAAAGTGTTTTCAACTGTGTGCAAACATCGTCGGGGAACTGAGGCTGCAAGTGCACAGAGAAACTCCCGAGCGCAGAATACTGGTCAACAAGAACTATCTCCTGATCAAGAAGTTCATCCACATGTAAACGATCCAAGTTCGCTTTGTAGAAATTAAGCGGTTCGACTAATCCCATGCACTCGTCTTCGTTCCCCGTGGCGTTTCTCTCAAACTCGTCGCAGATAATATCACGCAGTTCTTCTTTTGGTATAAGACGATTACAATTTATCGCAACTGTATTTGGATTCTCGCCCAGAATACACAACAGAACCCAATGATATGGACGCTCCTTCTCCACGGCCTCGTTGTTCATGTTTGAACATGTGCTCATCTTCGACGGTAGCGTCGACACGGGGAAATGGCACACCTTTCCAACATGTGCACCATATGTCACATAGCTCTCATTATGAAACAGTCATTGTAAATAATTCACTCTCATCTTCTGAATCTGTATTAAAAAAATAAAACACATACAAAAAAAATCATCCCGTCGTTTCTGCATTTTTTTTTACTCGCCATAAACAACACAGACGCCACAGCACACATGACAACAATGGCATCAGACCAAAATGATCAAATTCTTAAGACTGGGAATCACAAGGAACTTGTTCAATACCAGCGGGTATTTGTATTACGGTTTTTATCAGGGGAAAAGGTAGAAGTCAAGTTTAAGAAGAACGAGAAGATCCAGAAAGATTTCAAGCAGTACGTGATTGACGCTCCTCAGACAAGCCAGGCCATGAAGCTGCATCATCCGGATGAGTTTTACTTGAAGGGGGACGTGATTTTATTTAACCCGTCTTGCACGGTTTCTATACACGTCTTCGCGGAATGCAAAAAACGCAGTGTTGAAGTGGAGCTTGTGACGGATGTGCATTATTCGAAGGACAAAAATTTATTAACTAAACCTCCCTCGTACGGGTTTTGGTACGAAACGATCAAGCGAGATGTTGGCTGGACGGATGGGGACATGCCTGTTAACATTAATGGAAAGGTTGACGATAATTTTCGGGAAAACAATGCAAATTTCTGTGCAAACTCTTTTTTTGATACAGACAACTACGGCAACAAAACATTGAAACCAAATTTAGAGTTTTCAGTTCATTTTAATAAATAAATTTTTCAAACGTTCAATGTATTGCGTGTTTGCATTCAACTCTGTTAACTTTTCAATCAGTTTACGGTGTTTGTCGGAATTTTGCTCAACTTGGGACACCAAAAAAACTGAGAACGCATACGCGTCGCAAAGATCTTCTTCTTGTATGCGAACATTCAGTTCGTCTTTCCCAAAAACATATTTGAAAATGTCTTCGACTTGACAATCTTTCACGTGACTAGGGAGATCGTATAACACAGTCGCGAACATCTCGTCCATGTTGCTGCCGATGTATTCAACGCGCGTACCG
The DNA here is from genome assembly GCA_964438455.1 of uncultured Pseudohongiella sp. GTDB lineage: Bacteria > Pseudomonadota > Gammaproteobacteria > Pseudomonadales > Pseudohongiellaceae > UBA9145. The sequence goes on along the minus strand of CAYTLI010000027.1, from coordinate 15,272 downwards.
TCTATGATTTTGTACACGTTCCCGTTGTCCATGTACGCCCTTTTTCTCTTGTTCGTTTCAGGGGCACTAACATTCACATACACGTTGTACACATACTGCATCGTGGTAAAATGGTTGTTCCCAAGACGTTTAATGAATAATATCAACCATTATATTACAACGGGTGAATATGACTTTATCAAGTAGTTGGGCACGTGTTTTTTATGAGCTAATTTAGCACCTGTCAAAGGGGAAGTATTTTTGGTCTTCAACCATTCTACCAAATTTTCCCGCTCGTAAGTATGACCATCCGCGGCAACAACTGGGGTTTTCATGACATTATGCAGGATAGGGCATAAAAACATTTCATTGACATTTTCTTCTTCCACGCATTTTTGAGAAAATATGGGACCGATTTTCTTCTTGAGTTCCTGTGAAACGTTCGGATTCTCCATATGCTTCTTAAAATTCTTCACAAGCTCAAGACTGCACGCCCTGTAGTAAAACAAGTTGGCCTTATCTTCGTCAGTGACAGCTACTCCCTTTTTGTTCAAGTATGTGAACGCCTTTGAATTGTATCCAGCTCTGTGCAAAATATCAGCGAATCTCCTGTGGTCTGGTGCGTTCGTAAAGAATCGGCAATATATTGACTCAGCGGCGGCAAGCTCTTTATTGGAGCACTCGATCTCGATAGTCTTCCAAGCCGCTGGTTTGAAATTTTTTGAACAGAGCAACCTGATCGCTCTTACGCCGAGGTTATCTTCGGGATCCGACCTTAGACGCTCCTCAGCCATACAGTAGGTATCGTAATACGACTCTTCGTAACCAGCAGCACAGGATTTCACAAACCATATCAAGCTGGTGGTTTCGTTCTTCTCTCCGCCCAACCCAAACTGCCAACAGCGTGCATACTCCCGAAACGGGTCCGTCGATCTCACCTTAACCTCTTTTTTCGCTGATTCTTCTTCGCATATCATCTTCAACGCAGCGCGCGCTTGCTTCAATTCATCTTCAGACGAGGCCTCGCCGCGCGTCACTCGAACAGCTCCTGCAATCATGCCGTCGAAAAAATCCGTCGTTTTTCTTTGCTTCGGTCTGATCACAACGACGTCTTCAGCGTCTTCGTTGTCGTCGCTGTCGTCCAAAGCTGCTCTTTTTCTTGAGGAAGTGGACATGGCTGGAGGTCGGGAAATGACCAAAAAAATGGGTTTCTGTGCTTAAATATTTTTCTGGTTAAAATGAATTTGCTATCATTTTCAAGCCACTACGAATACACATGAAAACACTATGTTTTTATTAAAAATGTCGAAACCGGTTCAATGAGGAATGTGTTGTATTATTTTCTATATTAGCATCAGCTGGCTCTATCGGGAATGCATGCGTGGACGATCACATGTTCATGCTACTCATAGCCGTCTCTAGCCCCAGGTCACCTGAGATTTTCAGGATTTCGACTGCGTCTATTTCTTGCAAAGACATTTTGACGGACTCAGCAAACCATAATTTTACGCTTGTTCTAATCCCGGCACTCGGGTCGTAGTGACACTCTGGACGCAAATGAGCTTCCAGTTTATATATGTACAGATCCGGGGTTTGCGTCACCGACAGCTGTATCTTCACTGCAGGAACATTCATCCGCGACACTATCCAGAAGAATCTCTTTTGCTCCAGCAATTTGGTCGAATTGTGGACGCGGACATTGAAACTAACATCGACTATTCGACGGACAGTGTCAACGCTGGATTGACGATTCTCAATGGACGGAGTAGAAGACATGTTGGGTGGGCCAAGTCTGGAAATGTGTCCGATGGCCCAACCTTCAGAGCATGCCATGTCCGATGTCCAAGCTGTACAGACGCGTTAACGACGCAGGTGCCACCAGGCTTTTCAGTAAAATATACACAAAAAATGTTTGGACTAAGCTGTTTAATAAAAATCTTCCAAGTGTAAAAATGATCAATATAACGAGTTGGCTGAGCTATTCAGAAAGAAAGTCATGCACCTTTTTCCCCAGAGCTTTCTTGAGTTTCTCTGGCAGAAATAACTCTGCTATGACTTCAGCTCCTAAATCTTCAACACAATCTACGATAAAACGGGTGACCAGTTCTTTCTCTTTGGCTGTCGGAAAATTCCCCCTGACTTTGTCAAACCTCACACGAGTAGCATGTGCGGTCACGGCGGTTGTTTGCTTCTCCCAGAGATCTTGACCGGATTTTTTTCTCCCGGCTGATTTCACGGTTTCCCGGAACTTTGGATGAATCATCTTGAACATCTCGTCCCGGTTACCAGAATCTCCTATTTTCCGGATAACAAATCCTTCGACGCAATTATTCGGAAGTTCAGGCAATCCGAGATCGAAAGCAACAGTTGAACCCGTGTTTAATTTTAACAGATCCTCAACAATCTTGATGCAATCGGCTCTCCCTTGAACAATCATCATCGGTGGAAACAGTAAACCAACATCAAGACAGACGTCGCTTGCGTGATCAAACTCGAGATACCTGCCGTCCGCCACGACGTCAAACGCACGGAACTCCAGGTTCGGTGAGTAGCACACTCCTTTCTGGACTTGTTTCAATCCTGTTGGCGTCACTTTTCCGGGATAGTGTCCGCCAAACAGCTCCCCGTACACAATGACATTGCTCGCGTCCAAGTCAATCAATAATTTCCTCACCGCTGTTTCCAGCTTGATTTTGAGCTCCCCGTGTTCAAAGAATCCATAGTACCCACCCGGACACTCTGGATCAGCAAACTGGTTCCTGGACGCAAATTGAACAGTGCCGTTTTTCTGAGCGTACACGGACCAATTAATCCCGTGTATTTTTTCCAGATACGCATACCGCCCGTCGTCGTCTTCGTTGGGGACTTTGGTCGCCAGAGGGATAGATTCATACTTTCTGTGTTGGAAACTCATATTCAAACTAAAAAAACACGAAACGCTCTTGCTCAAAATGCTTTTAATGTGGAAATGAATATTTCGGGTTGCAGCTATTATGAATATTTGCACCGGCTTTCATTAATATTCTAAACATTTCTTTGTTCACTTCTTTCCGAGTGATGCACACCATCAACGGTGTCACACCGTCGCAGTTTGCTTTATTGACATCGACATCGTTTTGTAGCAGTCTACGAACCACATCGGTATGCCCTCTTTCAACCGCCATAAACAAAGCGGTCTGTTCACCCATATTAAATCTGGATTGGACATAATCCATCGCGGAAGTTACCCCTTGTGACTCGAACGAGACTCACTCGTAAAATGAATATTCCCTCTCGTACACTTGCTCTTCCCAAGAATCCAATAAGAAATCGTGAACACAGAACGTCACATCCGGAATATATTTTCTCAAGTATCGACACACAAAGATGTACGTTCTCGGCAACACTTTTGCTCTCATATCTTGCAGCAACAATTCGATTGTCCATTCTTTCCTAGTTTTTGAAGACATCCGTTTTATATCAAACACCAGAGCTCCGAGTAAATGCAATAGGAAAAACACGTCATCGTTTTCAACCCGTGCTCCTTTGCTCAGATCATTTATTTCCTGGAGGCCGAAACGAATACTTCTCGGGAGATTATGTATATCAACGTCCTGGAAGTGAGCTATAGACACGACAGTTCCTTGAACCACATGTTTGAGAACAAATGACCCGCGATGTCCGGAATCCATCGTCAGTCTCGTGCATACCCAAACGGACAGAAGATATCGGCGGAGTTATATCTTGGCTGGGATCACTTCATGGGTGTAAATGAAGTTTCCGTGTGTTTCGGACACTCTACAATTGTGTTGACGGAAATAGAGCTGAACCAGTTGCTCAAGTTAGTCAATACATACAATAGAGCATACATGCACGCAGAATTCGACGACGGACTCTACGGAGATCGTGCGACTATTGTTATCGCACCAGTAGACTCTTACATTAGTCTGCTGTTTCGAGGGTCACTGCGTGGATTGAGAAGTGTGAACCTTCATCTGGATGAACTGCAAAACCTGGGAAAGTTTTTGAAAGAATACATAAACCGACTGGAACACAATGTCTTTGGGCGGTACTAATTCGTTGACTTATGCTCCTGGGCACACTGGCCCTCCTATTTCTCCAGTGCAGTTTTTGTGCGCTTTGAAAATGAGTTCCAGTACATACGTAACGGGTGACGACTGGAAGCTCACGGAAGCAGGCGCAAGAGATATATTTGATCGATATGGAGTCTGGTGCAAATACTATCCGATTCTATGTCTACAAGATTCATTCGAGAGTACATTCAACGTGGTCACACTTTCGGAAGATCTGAGATCACTGGTGAGATTCAATATCCGAGAAGGCGAACTGATCCGATCAAAGATACAAGACAAATTTTCTCCCACTCTGTCTCTGACTACACACAAACTCAAGGTGAACGATTATTTAGCTCATCTATTGCAATGTTTTCGCGGGAGAACGAATCTTCTGGTCCTTGACGACGAAAGCTTCTTATCGTCAAGAGCGGCGGTGCACACAGACCGTTGCAAGAACATATGGATCCCGAATCCTCGTCCGGACATGCACGTCCCCCGGCATCTCAAGAAAAAGGGAGTGTCTTTGGAGAAAAAATCTCTCTACGAATTTCTGA
>CAYTLI010000027.1:3116-10674 GCA_964438455.1 uncultured Pseudohongiella sp. | reverse complement strand
GGAGTGTCCCTACTGCGAAAAACACTCTACGAGTACCTGAGAGACGACTTTGTCCGCGGAACAGAGACAACCGCCTGGTTCGATTACTGCTGCTCGCTAACAGGGTCAACGCAAGTGAAGCCGCATGTGGATATGGATTTGTTCTTTGCCAAGGCACGAGTGCACCGGTTTTTTGGTGTTACTTTTTCGTGCAGAGGAGCTACTAAAGCTAGCGTGCGCGACGAGGCTATTGCACAAGTTCAACGGATATCCAAGAACCGCGGATACGAGCTAAACGTAGTTAAATGCTTTTCATACGGGACTGTTGTCTCTGTATTTTTTTCGGTTCAATAGTTAAGTATTTTATGTTTTGCAATTTTATTACACTGATCCCATCCATGTGATCACAATAGCTCTTTTTAAATCGCTGTCGGTTATTGGCTCAGACCCACAGTATCCAATTATCCGTTTCAAAATTTCTCTTAATTTCATCGTAGTTATGTAAAACCCAATGCACAGCCCTCAATCCATGGGCTGCACTCGCCCAATCTTTAAGCACGCAACTTGTACTCTCGTGTATCTGTTACAGATTCACGTTTCTTTTGTTTTCATCGGAGCCAATGCAGGCACGGGGTTGGATGTCACACAGGGAGTTTTATCCGGCTTCACTCCCGGGTAAAGTTTCCCCACATGCATAAACACCCTTCCATCAGCGTCGGTGAAAATTTGCGGTGGGTGTTGTCGGTCATAGAGATCAGGTAAGTAAAAAATCTTAGAATTTGGTTTTTTTCCTTGTAAGTTCTGTCATCATCTGTTTGAACCCAATGATTTTCGTGGAAATAAAGTTTTTTAATATGTCAGAAAATTTTGTTAAATTTATTTTTTGGATAACTTAACGTATCCTTTCTTCGTGGGAGAATTGGCAAAATAAACAGCTACTAGCATAATAATTACGGACATGCCAACAGCAGCTCCGATGGCTATGTCCGTGTATGATATGAGTTTCGTAGATTTGGCTGTCGGTATGGGTGACACAGTAGAAGATACTGTGACAGGGGAGTCAGTGGGAGACGACAGTGTCGGTTCAATCGTGGGAGACGACAGTGTCGGTTCAATCGTGGGAGACGACAGTGTCGGTTCAATCGTGGGCACATGTGTCGGAATTTCGGTGGGTGAGGACGTCGGAGGAACGGTCGTCAACACATACAAATCCCAGGTGGTATTATTTTTGTACGCGAGGTCATAGTAGCCACAGTCAGTAGTAGACCCGTTGTAACACACTGTCTCGCTGCTTGCGTTGCACGGGACATGAGGCCGTGGATGACCGTACGGACAAACATTTCTCATCCACATCGGGAGCGGTGAACAGATCACATCCCCCGCATAAGCACTCAAACATTCGGAAAGCAGCTCGGGGTCCACTCGCGAACAGATATAATCTGCATCTCCCATGACATAACCCCCGCAATCGAACGTGGTGTTTTCGTTGATGTACGCACATATTCCAGCGCATATTTGGGAGTCCCCGACCGTGAAAAATACTAACTCAAAAGGCGACAAATCTCCTGCTGATCCGATATACTCAGTGTCCGAAAAGTTATTTGTGACCAGTTCCTTCAGATCCGTGCATGAAGATGTCTGCGAGCAGATGTCGTAGAGGCTGTTGTTGTAGTAGAAATCCCGGTTGACTATTGTACCAAGTGGTTGGAACTCGTATCCAAATGCAGATACAAGAGCGGGGACGTCTGGGACGCGGACGTAGAAAGATGCGCCGGGGACTTCCGCATAATATAATAATTTCACTGACACACATGTGTCATTTTTTGTAAAAGAACTGTCACAACATTCGCTTTCAACAGAGGATGAACAGATTTCCTCTGCTTCTCGCAATCGCATGTCCGTAACATAATCTTGATAAATATAACAACTGTCAATCACGTTTTCAGTCCAATAGTAAAAATCGTCGTCAACGTCGTATTCAGGTACAATACGATAAAATCCACCACAACCAACCGTATGAAACAAATATGCACACAAATCTTGACACGTTTGGTATGGATTGTTTTGAGAATAGTTGTACAAATAAACACCACCCCAACCTAACGGACTATTAAAAAGTGCAATCGTGTTGTTGTAGAAAGTGATGTTCGCTGTAATTTCTTCTATTGTCAACGAAGATGTATTTTTCACTGTAGGAGAAGCATTTACAAGATAAACAAAATGAGACGAGTCTACAGGTCTGACCCAATTGTCCGCAACAGGCTCGTTTCTAAAGCGTGTGCCATCCCCGCTTATTAAATTCTCCTCATACCCCAAGCAACACACAACAAATAAAAACAACATTTTTCAAATGCGACTTTGTGTAATATAAAATATCCACCCATATAGCCACAACCCTCATCAAACACTGTATGGATACTTCCCCTGTTCGGCCATCAGCTCCTTACACTTGATAAAGTCACCGAGTCTGTCTTGAGTGACGTAATTTAATTAAAATTATTTTTTAGATATCTTAACGTATCCTTTCTTCGCAAGAGAATTGGAAAAATAAACAGCTACTAGCATAATAATCACGGACACGCACACAGCAGCACCGATGGCTATGTCCGTGTATGACATGAGTTTCGCGGATTTGGTTGCTGAGGATATGAATGTTATGGGAGCTGGCATGGGTGACACGGTAGGTGAAGATGACACAGGGGAGTTTGTGGGAGATACTGTGACCGGAGAGGCAGTCGGAAAATGTGTAGGAGTTTCAGTGGGAGAAGCAGTAGGAGGAACGGCCGTCAACACGTATAGATCCCAGCTTGTCCCGTTTCTGTAGTCAAGATTGTAGTAGCCGCAGTTGGTTGTTGTCCCGTTGTAACATACGGTCTCTTTGGTTGAGTTGCATGGCACGTGAGGCCGCGGGTGTCCGTACGGGCAGACGTCTCTCAACCACAGCGGATGCGGAACACACGTCGTCGCGTTCCCAACACTGGCTTTGCATATTGCAATGTTGAATGTCTCTGGATCCAGTGCGTCGCACACGTATGATGCATCCCCGATAGAATATCCACCACAACCAAACGTAGTGTTTTCGTTAATGTACGCACAGACAGCAGCGCATGTGTCGGCTGAAGACAACGTGTAAAACAATCTGCTGTAGGCGTAGCGAACGCTCGAAGCCACACCGGGAACAGCTTCAATGACAGGCAACTCCAGACTGCTGCAGTTGGGTTCGCACAGGTCGACCAGACTGCTGTTGTAGTAGAAATCCCGGTTGACGATTTCACCCAGCGGCTGGAACCCGTAGCCAGAGGAGAATACAAGAGCAGGAATGTCTGGGACGCGGACGTAGAAAAACGACCCAGATAAACTACTACTGCCACTGTCTACTTCAACCGAGACGCACGTGTCGTTTTCAGTAAAAGAGACATCGCAACATTCGCTCTCAACAGGAGCTGAACATGTCTCGTTTGTACCTCTCAGTTCAAGATCGATTACGTAATCTTTATAAACGTGGCAAATTGCATCCAAATCTTCATACGTGTTGTAAACATCGTCATCATATACATATCCACGTTGCAAGACAATAAATGCGCCACATCCAACCGAATCAACCAAATATGCGCATAAATCTTGACAAGTTTTGTACGGATTATCTTCAGAGATATTGTATAGCCCTATACTTTGAGATCTCGAAGCTGGGTTAAAGGAGTTGTTGTACGAGGTGATATTGGCTATTACCTCTTCTATCGTCAGAGCAGACGTAGACTTTACTGTAGCTGTTGTGTTTGTCAGGTGAATTATGTGAGATATGTTAATAGGGTCATTTAAATCGTTTCCTATTATTTCGTTACGGAATCTTGTGCCATCTTCACTGGTCAAAAACTCTTCCTGACTCAAACAACACACGACCAACATAAACAACATTTTCTCATGAGTTTGTATTACAAGAATATCCGACCCATATAGCCACAACCCTCATTAAACACCGTAGGGATACTTCCCCTGATTGGCCATCAACTCTTTGCACTTTGTAAAATCACTCTGCCTGTCTTTTGGCACGTCTTTCACGGATTTCGGGAGAGGGCCACACAACACGTCCACGTTCAGAGAAAACTTTTGTTCGATGAAAAGCTCCAGAATATCTGCGTTGAACGACGTCAGCGCAAAGTATACATATACAATCTGCGTCTCTTCTGGGATGGCAAAAAATTTTTGAAACTCCACAAACTGGGATGGACGACCATACGCGCACAGATACTTTGCAACAGTTGTACGAACATCTTGAGTGATGTTTTCCACGAGACGCTTTAACTCGGCGTGTATGGTTGCTAGGTTTTTTTCAACACATGTCCCTGTTCTCAAGCTAAGTTCAACTAGTTCACGTGACTGATTTTTATTTTCAAGCAATGGATGCAACACTTTATCAGTAGCTTCTGTTATCAACTCACGTTTCTGCTGAAACGTAAGAGATTCGTCACGCATGGTGGCTTCAAGCAAATCCATGGTTATGAACAATTCGTTGGTTTAAATTAGTTAAATTGATTTCTTTTGTATCTGGTTCCAATTCAGTGTCGTTGCTGAGTACGTACATTCTGTACCTGGTTCCGTGAGTAATAGCTTTCGTTCCATGCAGAACATGAGGCCCATGAATAATCACAGTCCCTGGTTCCTTTTGCTCGGGTGGAACCACGCGTATAGGCGGGTCAGAGAAGACGTATACAGTTTCTCCGCCGACGCAATCATGCGACAGAGTGAGTTGCAGAGTCGGTGACGTGGAGTTATCACAATGGAAAGGAATACATCCTCCTGTTTCTCCAGTGCGCCTGACGACTATTTTCCCGTTTGAATCATTCGACAAAACAGTGTGCAGTTTCTTCACTCGTTTTACGAAATCAACGCCAAATATTAATTCAGCGGCTTCATCCGTGCACAGAAACTTATTATCGTCAACGGCCCCACAAAAAACATCAATGACCCTCAACGCAAATGCAAAGTCATGTCCGGTGACCTTTGTTTTCATAAAGATATTGGTGACAGGGTCAGATTCCAGACAGGCTCCATGTTTCTTGGCTAGTTTTTTAAGTTTCCCTTGATCAGCTTCGAGTTGATCAAACTCTGACTGGAACTCTCCGACGTTGAAACTACCTTGGGACTTCTTAGACTTCTCCGACCCATGGGACAACTCGTACCAACTGCCCCCGTGTTTCAGATACGCAACATTAGGCAAATGCTCTACAGCAGATTCACTGTCAACCAGCGTCCAGATACTTTTGTCTCTGTAAATCTGTACTTCGTATTTATTAAAGTGAACATCGGACAGATATTTGCACAGCGCGCCGACAGACATTGAACAGAATTGATTAAATTTTTGTTTCCCCTGAGGGGTCTGCACACAAAAGTCCATCCCGCGTTTATGACTGTATGCAACTCATTTCCCCGGTTATACAAAAATGTCCGAAGTCCCGTACAAATTGGTCAATATAACTGCAGGGGATTTCAGGAATTTCAAAGTGCTGCATTTCCGAGCAGGAGATGACCCTGCTGATTTTGCTGTTCAAAAACGTGGCGACTGTGTCTACGTGACCGATCTGTACAAACGAATCTATGCATTTTTATACAACAAACTAAAGATCAGGCGATTCTTTTGCATGGTTGTGCTCAAGGATGATATGACGACTGAACAGCTAGCACAAGCGTCAGATCGACCGGTTTGCACGGTCTCCAAGAACGACGTCAAGATTGCTGCTGTGTCAAATTCCGACCTGATCAAAAATTTCCAACCACATATTGTAATGCGCGTAATGCATATTATTCAGTTCGGAGGGACTCCATGCGTGCTTGTGTTTTTCCGTGGCAAAGAAGTCAGAGTCATCGACTTGCAGTTGTACTAGCTCATTTTCCAGGGTTATTAAAAATCATGAACACCGTGACCCTGCATTTAGAGACCGATGGAGTAGAGTACACCAGAGAACTAGATGCAAACACTCTTTGTCCTCGTTCTGTTCAGTTAATAGACGGTAGAGAAACCATATTAACCAAAGTGCAATGCACGGGGGAAAATTGTTTGTCATCCGAAAAATACGAAACTTTTTGTGAGTGTGTGCATACTCTTAAGCTCCCAGAATCTATTCATGTGTATAAAGCGTGTTTATTTGACCAATTCGAAAAGTTGAGTGTTCTAATAAATCCAAACAGTTTGCGGTCGGTTGGGCCCCGTTGTTTTCAATACTGTAACAAACTTGAATCGATAACTTTTGGAGAGAATGTTAAACACCTTCATGAAATTTGTTTCTTTTGCTGTGAAAATTTACAAACAGTTGATCTAAGTAAAACAAAGTTAATAATATGTCAGAGTATATTTATTAAATGTCCTGCACTTAACATCGTTCGTTTTCCGGCAACTCTGAACTTTTTGTACTATACATTCCAAAACTGTGAGCCACACAGTGTTTACATACCATCTTCAATCGAAAACATACATTGTTTTATTTATAAATCTCCATCTGAACCATTTGCGATCTCTGGCAAAACAGTGGTTAATATATATCTAACCGATGAATAAACTCATAACCCGTTCACCTGAAATGGACGAACCACGGAAAACATACCGGCCTCAGAATCCATCAGATGAACTCCAGTTCTACCGCGCGTGGGCCATGTCAGTGGCTCCCGTGGTAAAAGTGCTTGCCGAAGACACTGTGCTTTGCGACATGTGCTGGTTAGCCGATGCTGACGGCTTACTTTCTTCGTTGTGCGAAGCCAGACACATGTACCAAGGTTTATCAAAGCACGTGGATTTTGGGGAATTGGGTCATTGCGTCGTTAGTCCAGGGGATCAATCGACGTATGAACCCGTCAAGAAAGAAGATGTTCCTTATTACAAGTATCTACAAAGAACTAAACAAAACGAGGAACATCGTTGCAAGCAATGTTTAAAAATGTTTTTGTATATATTTCTATTCCTGGCAGTGTACACATTTTTAGTTATTTTTTTGTAATCAATACATCAATATTCGAACGACTTGTGCTTCCTCCATGGATACTCTTCTTTGAGCATACAATACAACACGCGCTCGTGACCAAACGGAGTCTCCGGGTTCAGATACTCCTCTTCCGCACTGCGTTTCATAGGCTCCGCGTCCCAACCACAGAGAAGCAAATTGTACCCATTAGCCAACTTATCCTGTAGCTCCTTAAAATCTTTTGTCTCCTTGACTGCCCTCTCCAAAAAGTGACAATAAAACTGTCGCGACTGCACGTACGACAGTTGATGCTCTTTACCGGACTTGTCTACCCAGGCAAAGTACCTGGGGATATTTCGGTTCTTTCCGGGCACTCTTTTAGCGAATGGGTTGTGTCTGTGGGGAACCGGGTCCTTGTACATCTCTAGACGAGTTTCGACAAACTGCTCCTCGGTCTGGTCGGGGAATCTCTTGGACCCCTGGTGAAAGTTCTCTATATTCTGGGCAACAGGCAGTCCCGGCTGTCCGTGTTCAACGGGTCCAATCGTCTTTGGCGACAGATCTCCCATGGACAAGGCTCCGTCCACGCGCTTCTTCCCGGATTTGTTGCCAAAATTCGGAAACAC
>CAYTLI010000027.1:0-3016 GCA_964438455.1 uncultured Pseudohongiella sp. | reverse complement strand
ACAAGGCTCCGTCCACGCGCTTCTTCCCGGATTTGTTGCCAAAATTCGGAAACACCGTGATGTAACCGTCTCTGAACGGGTTTTTAGCGTACAGGCCTCGGAGCCGGTGCAGCTCCACCTTCCCCGGTTTCTTCCCCGCGACACACGTCTTCAGATGTTTGACGCCTTTGGCTTTTAACAATTCATCTTTTCTCGGATTCCGTTTCAACGATTTTCTAGTTTTCTTGTCAGAGTGGTAGCCACAGCGCACAGAGCCATCCACCCGGTAGTAAGCCCACCGTTCACACACAGAACAGGTAGTTTCACCTTTGAACGGGAGAGCGAGAGCCATAACCGAACTATCCGGGAAAATGAACAAAACACCTAACGTGATTACGCTGAGTGATCAAAACGGAAGATTCACCCGGTACGTGCAGAAACTAGTTACAGCAAAACGGGGGAGTTTTCTATCTAGCAAGGTAGTGATAACAGCCGGCCCGTTTCGAGATTACAAATACGCGTGCAACCTCGCCGGCAACACGCTTTCTCTCGATTTCCGCACAACTGCTGATCTGTCACAATGCAAAGATGCACGGAAGCACATACTGAACCTGTTGTAACGATCGTCGACGAGGTGCACGAGACTTTTATTGACTACGTAAAACAGATGATATTTTTCAAGAAGCACGCTGGCGGAGCGTTCAAAGTTTCAGAGATCAAAATTTCAATGGACGACAGTGTGGATAAACCGGTATCAATGAAACTTCAGTCTGGAGGAGTTCTGACTTTGAATTTCAAGAGCAGTTGTATTGTGGATGGGATACCAGATTTTGATGAAAAGATTAAAAAACACATGTGAAATATTTTAGTTGCGTGTTACAGCCGAAAATGCACTTTGTTCAGACGCGTGTATCGGTAGCATAGGGCCTTTAAACGGGGATCCGTTCCGTACATATGATCCGTCAGAATGTATTTCCGTCGATATATCTACACCTAGAAACTGGTTATCTTCTCCGTACACTACGCAACCTTCCCCGTGAATCCGGTTTCCGTTGCCGTACACGGTGTTCCCTGATCCATTGACAACGCAGCGACTAGCTCTGAATGTTTCCCCGGACACTTTTATTCTAGTGCCGTCTCCGTATGTTTTCATCTCGGTCATATTCTTGTTCCGCATGTACTTTGCCAGGTCGATTTCTTCGTTACCGCGGTAAAGCTTGCGTGCATTGTCGGCATGTAGCTGAGTCGCATGGACGAATTTTCTCAGTATATCGTCGATGGTAGATTCGTTGGAGACAGGGAAAGTCGTTTGTCCGAGAGTGTGTAAAACAGTCACTTCCTGTTCAGACATATCTAAGACTGTAAATGACCAAAAAATCTCCGTGAAACTCTCATAAACACGATTCACGTTGCCATGGATATCTCCGGACTCGACCACGCCGAGGTACTCGCTGATCTGTATAACCAAGCTAATCATGTTGGCATGGGGATTTTTCAATACGATCCGAAAAATATGACTGTAGAAGAAGCACGGAAACTGCTGCAAAAGCATCGTGACTTTGATTACGTGAAAGGAAGATCAATGAAAATTTCCTTTTCTGGAGACACGGTCTTTGGCGGTGATTTGTACGATCGAGACCATGGTGAAGGGCGTTTTAATCGAGTGATATCACGATTAAAAACAAATAAAAAATAACACAATGCATTCTATACATAGCGCAAAAAAAAACAATCTGGTTATTCATTTCGCTTTGAAAAATAAAGAACTTTCGTTTCTCAACGTCTCTCTAACCCTCATGAGCGAGTAACCCAAGACGTTGAGCCCCGTCCACTTAGATACGTCCGTAGCATCGGGGTCATCAATATCCAATCCTGTTCCCCAGAGCTTGTCTCTTCCGGAAGATTCCGCAAGCACAGCGTCCCCCGTGGCAAGTAGCTTGTTACAAAGTTTCTGATCTGAACTGAACTTCTGATACAAAATAGACTCCGCCACCTCGAGAATCACGGACTCCCAGATCTTAAACTCGAACCCAAGAACCTGCCTCCCTATTTGCTTGCACTGGAACGGCGTTTTTCTGGTGAGTATCTCCCGGAACGACTGCACGTCTTTGAATAAACAGGCTTTGCAGAGCATCAGAGACTTTTCCGAGAACGAAACAATAGCCGTGGTACAGACACCAGCGGCTCTGAGCGTATCTATTCCACCTGTCTGGTTCACGCACTCCGGAAGCTCGAATCGATGTGGTTTGTGTTTGTAAAAGTTGCTGAGACAACCGAGAGTTCCGTACTGCCGGTAGAATGTGAGCACTTTGTCGTGCTTTCTGGTTTTCCAGTACGCGGGGAGTTCTGATAGAGTCACTTGCGACATCGCGCGAATGTTGAAGACACACACGCTACGCGTAGCGTAGCGTCACGTGTGCAGTCGAAGACTGAACGCGTCCGTTGCGTGCACAAACGCAGCGTCCTTTCGTTTTTTCTGCCCCTACTGTTCACTTGTTCCCCTTTTGCTTGTTTTGCTCCCGTTGGTAAATGGCACCCGCGTCCCCTCCCTACCACCCTGGGGAAGCTGTCGCCTACTAGTCAAAAAAAATCCGGCGAACTTGTGGGTTTCTGCTGATAGAAACTCATCTTATTTTACGTTATCATTGTTATTTCATCTTTCGATTATATATAAAGATGAAATTACTTTCACTCAAAGAATTGAACACAACACACAACTCTCGCAACTGCATATTTGCTCCCTATTATATGCACAACTCACATGTCTTTTAGAAACTGTCTAACCGAAGATGGCTGATCCAGATGAGTTGCCTGAACATATTTTGCAAGCTCTTGGCTTGGGCCCTGATGTTGATCTAGGCTTCGACTTCGGCATGATGAATCACCCGAATATAAATGCAGAGGAACCGGATGAATTGGAAGATCCTGATCGCCACCACGGAACGAACAGACGGATATCTCTCGGCAGGCATTACACAAAAGCATTCGACACATTCACACAGACATATTCAACAGTACCTGAGGACCTGCATATTCC
>CAYTLI010000026.1:9071-20784 GCA_964438455.1 uncultured Pseudohongiella sp. | reverse complement strand
ATTACAAATGCCGCAGATCGGGTCGGCGATTTTGCCCTGCTCGACCAGGATGGCTATTCCCACCAGATGAGCTGGTATGACGATCATGCCGCGGTGGCATTCCTCGTCCAGTCCAATGGCAGTGAGGCAACAGTCAAAGCACTGCCCGGCTTCGAAGCATTGAGAGCCCGGTTCGAGCAGCAGGGCATCGAGTTCTTCATGATCAACCCTGTTGGCAACCAGGACCGTAATCTGGTCGCCGAGGAAATCGCGCAACTGGGCAGCGAAATCCGGGTGCTGATGGACGATACCCAGTTCATCTCCGAAGCCATGGGTGTGGAAAGAGCCGGCGAAGTGCTGCTATTCGACCCCAAGACTTTTATGGTGGAATTCCAGGGCCCCGTGGGTGCTGAGCTGGAACAGGCACTGGCTGCCAAAATTGCCGGTGAAACAATCACCAGCACAAAGCTTGCAAGCAACGGTGAACTCATCGACTTCCCGGTGCGGGTTGCCCACGAGGCAGTCACACCTTCCTATGAAACGGAAGTCGCGCCCATCATTCTCGACAATTGCGCAAGCTGTCACCGCGAAGGAGGCATTGCGCCTTTCGCCATGAACAGCCACGCCATGGTTCAGGCCTGGTCTCCGATGATTCGCGAAGTGCTGATGACCAAGCGCATGCCACCTGGACAACTGGATCCCCACGTCGGTGACTTTGTTAACGATGGTGTCGTAGGCGATGCCAACATCCAGAAGGTTCTGCACTGGATCGCTGCCGGCTCACCCAAGGATGGCAACTCCGATCCATTGGCTGAAAAAGTCTGGCCGGCAAGCAAGTGGGCATTCGGCGAGCCTGACTACGTTATCAAGATTCCCGAGCAGGAGATTCCTGCTACCGGCGTACTGGACTATCGCTATGCGGTTTCTGACGCCATCGACATCGGCAAGGATCGCTGGGTAAGAGCAAGCCAGTACCTGGCTGGTGATCGCACGGTGCTGCACCACACTCTCAATCGCATCATCGCACCGGAGAATGCCGACACTGGTACATACCGAAATCCCGGCCGCGGCGATACCGGTAATCCTGGCATCGTTGCCTATGTGCCCGGCGCCGAGCCACGGATGAATCCACCTGACACTGGTGGCCTGTTGCGCGATGGTTCAAAACTGGCAGTGCAACTACACTACACCACTAACGGTCGTGCTACGGTTGATGCAGGTGAAGTCGGTGTCTGGTTCTATCCGGAAGGCGAAGAGCCCGAGCGTCGCCTGGGTGGTCAGTGTGCTTGTATCTTCACACGCAACTGGACTGACATCCCCGCCTTCGATCCGGAGTTCGTCCAGACTTCAAGCATTACTCTCGATCGTGACGTCGAATTGTTGAGCTTTCTCTCCCACATGCATTTCCGTGGCAAGTACATGCGCTTCTATGCGGACTACCCGGACGGTACCCATGAAGAGCTGATCAATATTGCCAAGTACGACTATGCATGGCAGTGGGCCTACAGATACGAAGAGCCAAGGTTTATGCCTGCTGGTACCAAGCTCACCGCTGTCGGTGCGTTCGATAACTCCGCACAGAATCGCGCCAACCCGGATCCTACGATCGATATAGGCTGGGGCGAGCAGAGCTGGGATGAGATGTTCTTTGGCGCCATGCGCTGGATCGAGATTGACCAGCCGAACGCCGGAGGCGAAGACTAAAAAGCAGGAACTAACCTGCTCTCAAACACGGGGGCAGATTTATTTTCCTTTTTGGAAAATGGATCTGCCCCTTTCTTTTAGTTCTTTTTATCTAGTGTAACCTAACCCAGGCGACCGAATTCGATCCAGTGAGCCAACTCTGGAGAGAACTCTTCCTTCACCTTTTTATCGTAGAGGTCCAGGTCGGCCTGGTCGACGATGCCCTGCCAGCGACCATTGGTGCCTTTATGAAGAAAGGTATTGCCGCCCCCCTGCCAGATTTCTCCGGCAGTAGGCATGAGCTCGGTTGCCTTGGCCTTCATGGAATCGAACTTCGCCGCTTCCACCAGCCTGGGCCACAGATCGTCAGCTACTTCGATGTCGAGAAAATCGGCGATGCGGCGCATCTCCCCATCGAGATCTTTCTTCATGTCGTTGTAGTGAACCAGCAACATATTGGGATCGTCCTTCGCCTCCCAGTAGCTTCTCTCCATGTGCCAGAAACCGCAGAGGGGATCGCCGATATGATCTTCCTTGCCCATTATCCAGTCATGAAAATGCTTTGCCGGATCCGGGTCCGCCCGCTTGATAATATCGTTGTCCAGATCGGGATCTTCCGCCAGGATCGCTGCGGCCTGTTCCAGTAATTCCTCTGTGTAATTGAGCTTGTGGTTATGGAAGGACATGGCCGCATCCCGACCATCGCGGGCCACGTGAATAAATTTCACCCCTTCATACACCGGCAACGCATCGTAGGGTAAATGAGACTTGAAGTAGCGGCGATGAGTCTGGCTCTCTGCCAGTTCCAGCATGGCGCCGGGAGGTGGCAGGCGCATGTCTGGCCAGGGAGAGCTTTCCTGTACGCCAAAAGGTTCATCACTTTGATAGACCAGCATGCCGACAATGCGCTGGGTCCATGTAGTACCGCACTTGGGATAGGTAGCGATAACGATATCATCCGGCCTCGGCTGATAGCCCTGCCAACGGGCGCTGTCAAAATATCCTGATCTTGCTTCAACTAGTTGGTCGCGGATTAGTTTTTGCATTGATGATTCCTTTGTTGTTCTTGTTGTGGAGCCTGGTCTCGACTCGTTCTTGTTGTGCAAGCATGTTAGTCAATAACAGGACATTTTCCTACTTATCCTGCTTCCCGCCTTTATCGAGGAGTGCGAAGACTCCCTCCTCGTCCAGCACGCGCACACCGAGGCGCTGATCCGAAATTCCATCCCGAAGTTTGTAATCGAAAGACAGTTTGCTGCCGTCCACCTGGGCCTCGAAGTGAGAGCGCGCGATCTGCCTTGACTCATCCAGTTGATCGTCAAGTTCAATCAAGTGCGACGAGAACAGGAACAGGCAGCCTTCCTTGGTGGCAAAGCGTTTCAGCACCGCGAGTGATGCATCCAATGCATCTTTAACATTGGTGCCCTTAAAGGGTTCATCCATCACTGCCACCACCGTACGACCTTCCGCAATAGATTCGGCCACTGCACGCACACGCAGAGCTTCAGCGCGAAAATAGCTGATGCCGGCGTGGATATCATCGTTAAGCGAGATGGAACTGTACAGTCGCTCAACCGGCACGAAGCCAAACTTTTGTGCCGGCACACCCATACCAAGATGGCCGAGATACAAAGCTGTCGCTACCGCACGCAAATAGGTTGTCTTACCGGCCATGTTGGGACCGGTGAGAAACAATACTCTCTGCTCCTGGCTGAGATCGACAGAATTGGGTACCGCTTCCTCGAGAAAGGGATGGGTCAATCCCTCAGCCTCGATTCTTACCGGCCCTTGCAGAATTTCCGGCATGGTGAACTTGTAATGGATCGTGGCATCGGCCAGTGATACCAGTGCATCCAGTTCATATACCAGTTGCAGAATGCGCAGGATAACGTCCTTGCCCTCCTGCCTGAATATCTGATCGAGTTTGAATATTTTCCAGGGCCAGCTACCGGCGACTTTTTCTTTCGGTACTTCATTTACCCACTCATTGGTCAGCAACCTGCGCAGTTCTTTCAGTATCGGCGCAATCTCGCCGACAGCAAGGTCCAGTTCTTTATGAGCGAGAAACTCACGCAGTGCGCGAATCACACTACAGGTGTATTGCACGCCGCGCACGATGCTGCGGTAGTGCCGATCGTGATTGAAATAGATGTTCCAGCCTTGCAGGGCAAACTCGATGCGCGAACGGCGGGATACACCGAGCAACACCTCACGCTGGTAACTCTCCACACTCTGTACGATGTAGGCTGGCAGCTTGTCGAAGACTTCCCGGTTCTCGCAGATGAACACGATGGATTGTTGTGTGTTGCGAATCGCGTCCGCCTCACACCAGGGCAGTTCCATGCGCATGCGTAGCAGTTTCGAGCCACCCTCGGTGCGAGTGAAGTTGCAGTGATCGTAGAGACTGGGCGCGCCGTTCTCGGTGGCAAAGATTTCCAGGTCTTTCAGGGTGTGGTCGTCGAGAACCAGCGCCTCGAAGCCAGTGTGCAGGTCGTCCAGTGACTGGGTCTGCCGATCGAAGGTGATGTAGCGCCGACCGAGATTGGTACGACGGGCGCTTTCTCCGGGGGTTGGCATGCCTGCGAGGCGCATAAAGTTTGTTCTCGTTTTCTACCTGTCGCACAGGCATGAGTGTAAATTAACTGCGCTTCAGAATTTCCTCAGTACTGATGCCTTGTTTCAACATCTCCACGCCGCCGGGAATAACCATGGACGACCCACTCGCCAGCGCAACCCGACGACCCTGAGAATCGAACACCTCTGCTTCGGCGACTCGAATCATGCGGCCACTGTGACGCACTGAGGAAGTAATTGAGAGCTTGCTGCCATCCAGAGGAATTGGGCGCAGGAATCTAACCTGCAAATCGAGCGATGCAGCCACAGCATCGGCATCCAAAGTTGTCCAAACAACTCCAGCCAACGCACAATCGCACGCCAGAGCCAATAAGCCACCGTACATGAATGGTGACCCTGCACTGAACCAGGGGCTCGCGGGTAGTTTGAACCGTGCGCTACCCTCATCTATGGAAACAAACTCCAGTCCGAGAAGTACCTGTATGGGTCCACTGGGCAAATCACCAGTAAGGAAACGTCGCTGCACCTGCAGCTTGTCTGCGTCCCAAATTTCAGGGCCTGCAATAATGTCCTTCGGTACTTCGCGTAGATAGGGATCCGGCAAGTCATTACTGGTTACTGCCGATGCTGGCGTTTCCAGTTGCTCTTTCGGAATGTCCAACAGCACACAACGTGTTGTGGCATGTGCCATAGTTCGGCCACGACTATCCTCGACAGTGGCCTCTGCAACACCAACCTCGCGACCGAGGTAAACTGAGCGACCACGACCTACCAGTTCTTCTGAATTTAGAGACGGAGGACGCAGGTAGTTGATCGATAACTCCGATGTCGTTAACGCTTTGCCTGGCGGCAATCCAGTGAAGAGAGACATGCTGATCGGCGCGTCGACCAGTAAGGGGTAAATTCCGCCCCAGATGATGCCAGAGGCGTCCTGAAACCATGGCGAAACCGGCATAGAGAATGTCATGGAGCCCAAACCGGCCTCAGTTGGGGTCAGGCCCGTTAGGTGATGAATAGGTGGATAGGGATACTCACCGCGGGCGAATGCACGGGCCATCTCCAGACCGGACGTCTTCGCAAAGGCGAAAGAACCCCAGGATCCGCGCACTGGTTCATTGGTGATGGCTTGCTCAGTCAATGGTCAACTTTCTCCATAATTGTGGCTATTGCAAGAATTGTAAAGCCAAGAGTAGAGGGCTTTAGCATAGAAGTACAACGCTATCGGGGCGCCGTAGAGCTAGAGCTCCAGGGTATAGCGGGTTGAGAACAGGAAGCGGTTGAGCTCCCCATCCTGGCCGTTATGCAGTTGTTGGCGAGCATGCAGATACTCAAAGCCAATGCTCAGATCAGGCACCGGGCTCCAGAACAAATTGGCCTGGACCGAGCGTGCTCGCTCGGTCAGCAACTCACTTATATTGTCAGCAAGATTCGATCGAGACGCGCCGAGTGAAAAAGTCGATCGCCATTGGGTGTTCCAGAAATGCTGGTAGGCAAGTTGTAGGCCCATTGCTGAATGAGTATTGATCGCGGCGTAGTTTGAATCCACGCTGCCATCGGTATAGGCGCTGGGTGTAAGGTATCGACCCATACCATCGCCATAGCTGGCCATAAAACGAATGTTATCCACGGCACCGATGTTGATTCTGCCGGATACTCCCATGCCACCCGCCAACTCAGAGAGTCGTTGCCCGTTTTGTTGCCACTGCAATTTGCGCAACAGGCTGGCAATAGATACCTGACCCCATTCGGCTCTCCAGCTCAGGCGGGATACGATGTTCGGCAGCTGGTCATCATCGTGGGTGCGCGTTTTGTTGATGCCAGGATCATTAATGACGCTGTCCGGTTCTTCCAGCGCCAGTGCCAGTTCCATGCCACTACTAAATGCATGAGTCCAGCGTAATTGACCCCGCTTGAGCACCACCTCTCCCGGCCCGGTACCCGAATCCACATCGGGCAGTACACTGCTATCGATGAAAGTGGTGTAGGAGCGCCCGGCGAGTAAGGAGCCTATGCTAATGTAGGCATGGCGTACGTTAAGACGGTAGCTATCCGGCTGCTCGTTAAGGTCGGTTTCAATATAGACATTTAAATCCTGATTATTCACCGGTCGCAGCAGTCGAAACCAGGCACGGCTCTCCCGGCTATTGGAACGAAACTGATTATCTTTATTGCCTCCCTCAACGGGTATCTGCGAGAAGCGCAGGCGATCCCTCCCCCACTGCGATGCAGCGAAAGTGACATCGCTGTACACCGCGTGAGATTCCAGCCGACCGCCCAATCCGAAGGAAGTATCAGTACCAGCGAAGCGCACAGTGCCGGATACTGCGCCGGGCAAGATTCTCCCTGAGGCTTCCGCCGCCAACAGAGAATCAGAAGCCAGCATGAGAAAACTGGCCAGCACCAGG
Organism: uncultured Pseudohongiella sp.; assembly: GCA_964438455.1. Lineage (GTDB taxonomy): Bacteria > Pseudomonadota > Gammaproteobacteria > Pseudomonadales > Pseudohongiellaceae > UBA9145. The sequence continues at coordinate 14,143 of CAYTLI010000026.1, read as the reverse complement.
GCGGCTGTAAGGGACAAACGAAACATCAACGACCGCGATAAAGGCTATGACAGGATGAGCAGGTTCCCTGCAATCTGGTGAAGCTGCGGGTGAGATCATCGGCAGCGAAATCACTTGCCGCGCGGGCAACCTCGCCGCTGCTTGTCTGCAGACTTTGCGCCAGGATCTGAAAGCGCTGGAAATTGGCAGCAGAAAGATTCAGTGTTTCCGCAAGCTGGGCCAACTCGCCAGCGGCCGCTGCCAGACTGGTGGCGCTCTCTGCAATCTCGCTTGCGGTCCGCTGCCGATCCTGGTCCAGTTCCGGCAGGGTGCGATTCTGATCGAAAGCGAGCACCTCGATGCGCAGGTACAGCGTATCAATACGCTCGGCCATGAGCGCGTGCAGCGCTTCATCACGGACAGACTCCATATCGCTGCCCACACCGATCTCATTCTGTGCACAACCGACAAGTAGTAAATGAAGGAGTAGAAAATAATTTTTCATGTTCCCTCTTGCTCTCGTTCCCAAAGAGTGTGGACCATCACACCCGTGGCATCCTCTATCGTCTGCATGGCATCTAGAATAAGATCTTCCCGCCATTTCTGGCCGATGAGCTGTACCCCGGATGGCAGGCCATCGACCAGGTCGACTGGCACTACCCCGGCAGGCATGCCAATGTAGTTCACGCCATAGCTATAGATAGAACAACGAAACAGATCTGCCGCACCCTCGAAGGTTTCATCATAGTCATAGGGATAACCGGGACGCATCAGGTAGGGGGTTAACACCAGCGGATACTCGGCCAGCAACAGGTTCCACTCGCGCACCATGCGGGTACGCTCGGCGATACCAAACAAATAGCCCTCGGCATCAACCATCTTCTCCAGCTGATAATACGCATTGAATATCTGGTTGATAGTCTCGCTACCGTGTTTCGAGAACACTGGCTCCAGGGTTCTCTTCATTTCAAAGTTTGTATTCTCGAGCCAGGCTTTGGCGGGCTCGGCAATGGCGGGGGTTTCGATTTCTTCAACCTGATAACCGGCTGCTTCGAGAATGGCCGCGGCGCGATCCAGGTTAGTAACGATACCCTCATGAATGGGATAGCCGTGGGACTCCTTACAGAAACCCACCTTCGGTAGTTCAGTTCCACCCATATTGAATGGCATGGGCACATGCCAGGGATCGCGCGGATCATGGCCGACGAGCACTTCCGTAGCCAGCCGCACATCCTTTACTTCCCTGCAAATCACTCCCTGCACCGACATCAATTGCGCCAGCATGCCACGCTCGGCTTTGGCCGAGGGCAGATAGGCAGGCACCCTGCCGAAGCCAGGTTTGACCGTACTCAGGCCACAGGCAGTAGCCGGATAGCGCAGGGATCCGGCGATGTCGTTGCCATGGTGAATCGCGCCAAATCCAGCTGCCGCTGCCGAGGCCGCGCCACCGGATGAACCACCGGGCGATGCTTCCAGGTCCCATGGATTACGGGTCAGGCCATAGAGCGGATTGTCCGTGGTCAGGCGCATGGACATTTCCGGCGTATTGGTGCGCCCGATGATGATGGCGCCAGCGTTCAATAGATTCTGCACAATGGGTGAGTTATCCGGCGCAATGCCATCCTTGAACACCTCCATGCCATTGGTGGTTGCCCTGCCCTTGGTGTCTACATTCACCTTGATAGTGACTGGCACGCCATGAAGCGGACCAAGCGTCTCCCTACCCGCCACTGCAGCGTCAGCGCTCGCCGCTGCCTGCAGTGCCTGCTCATTCAGAGGATCCACGATGGCATTGAGCTCGGGATTCTTCTGGGCAACACGGTCAAGCACCGATTCAACCAGTGCGGTTGCAGTAAATTTTTGCTCACGTATTCCGCTCGCCTGATCGACCGCGCTGAGTTGCCAGAGTTTAGACATCTGTTTGTCCTGTTTTGGGATAAACCTGATTAATACATTCGGAAGATTGAAAAATATAGCAGAATCAAATCGCCCTGACCTCATCGATGCAATCAATATGGCCGTGTGCGGTTCGCATTGGGACACCTCAGCTTGCTAGACTCCTGGTCATGGCAGACGCATTCGAACTGGATACACAAAAGCCCTGGTCACTGATCAATCAATGTCCGGCTTACCAGGCAACTCCCCTTCTGGAATTGACTACACCTGCCGGGCAGCAATTACTCATCAAAGATGAGAGCGCCCGCTTCAAGCTCGGTGCTTTCAAGGCGCTTGGCGGCATCTATGCGGTTGCTTCATTCCTGCTACAGCAGTGGCAGGCGATACACAAAAAGCCTGATATTGCTGATTCAAACCTGCTCTTCGATAAAGCTTTCCAGAATTGGGCAAGCCAGTTTACTTTTGTCTGCGCCAGCGCAGGAAACCACGGTATGGCCGTTGCCATGGGCGCACAGCTCTTCAACAGCAAGAGCCGAATCTATCTGGCTGAAACCGTACCCGATTCTTTTGCAATAAAACTAAGAGCACTCGGAGCACAAGTGGTGCGCGAAGGACAAACCTACGAAGACAGCATGCAGGCGGCACAGGCTTACTGTGAAAATGGCAGCGACGGAGATATCCTGCTCGCCGACAGTTCCTGGCCCGGTTATACCAGGATGCCTTTATTGGTGATGGAAGGTTACACGGTTCTGGCTGAAGAGATGCGCCGATCATTTGAGACAAGCAAGGACTGGCCAACCCATGTGTTCCTGCATGCAGGTGTGGGCGGACTCGCCGCCGCGGTCGCCTTTCATATACGCCGGCACTGGGCAGTCCAGCCAAAGATCATCGTGGTTGAGCCAGACGCTGCGCCCTGCCTGTTTGAGAGCAATCGGCGAGGAGCCCTAACAAGCGTTAAAGGGCCAGTTTCATCTATGGGAAGGCTCGACTGCAAGGAAGCTTCAATGCTCGCCTTTGAAGCATTGAAGCAATACGCTGATGAGTTTGTTTGTATTACTGAGTCTGAAGCCGCAGAAGCGGTTGCGATGTTGGCTGCCAACAGTATTGCCACCACACCTTCTGGTGCCGCGGGTGTGGCTGCAGTGCTAGCCGCGGCTCGACTCACTTTGGATATTCCTGCACGCGCAACGAGCCTGGCGATTGTGACCGAAGAGAAATTTCAGTAATCCGTAGTTCCCTTGTTATTTCTGGTCCAACCTTTTATTCTGGGGTTAGATAGTTTTCAAACTCCACATTTCCCGTAAGGTTTTGCCAAACCCAGGAAAGGTCATTCCTGTCGAATCTTATATCCCCAACGATCGCCTCTCTCCTGCGCAGGGTATCAAGCGCGCCACTGACATCCCCGCTTATGGAGCGAAACTGGGCTTCATAAAAAGTCAGCTGGTTCTGCGGGTCTATCAGCTCACTACTTTCAATATCATCGTATATATCTTCTGCTTCTTCCGTAAGGCCGGCCATATGGTGGATTGCAGCAACCATAATTTGGCCTACAGCATATTTGTATTGCCTCAATGAAGGAGGTGTTTTTTCTTGCAGCTCATTCAACAACTCAATGGCCTCGTCAATATCCGCCTCCCCAATTGGGGAGGCCATCAACATAAGCCTGCACTCAGTAAATCTGGGATTTTCCGGAAATCGCCGGTAACCCTCCTCACACCATTCTAGGGCCTCTCGCAGCTCACCAAGGTTATAGTATGCAAAAATAAGGCGATCAAAAATTCGGTCAGCGTCCTGCAAATAGGCGTCAGCCTCAAGGGCTCTTCTGGCACTAAGAGCCGTTTCAATTTCATCTCCCAACCCCGAATAGTAGAAGCTTAACATTGAATATGCGCTTGCCAGATTCGGATCGGAACGAACAGCGGCGGCCAGATCACTCTCTACGGTCTCAGGAGCGGGAACCTGATCTGAGTCCCCGATCCTTATGCCAGCAGCCAAGGCTAGCATTCGCAACGTTCCACGTTGATTGAGCGCTTCTGCATGGAAGGGGGCAACATCCAATATTTCATTAGTGATCTCTATTCCTGCTTCGATATCTTCTTGGGCCGCATTCAGATTACCTGCTCCTGCTTTAAACCAGGCTTTCCGGTAGGCGATATTAGCCCTGGCGACATCTATCAGTGTCCATTCAGGATCCGAAGATTCGGCTGCCAGTAACAGCTGATCCGCTTGTTCGAGAAGACCTAGAATCTCATCCAGATCGACACCACTGTCAAAATTTCGTTCCGCTTCGCTACGCAGGGCGTTGGCTCTCTGTACTAAAAGCCATGAGTCCAAGTTGGAACTGGATTCACGGGATTGCTGCAAGCGAATTTCTTCCCCAAGTCTTTGTCTCAGCAAATTGGCAACATTCTCAACAACGGATTGGCGATTGGCAAAGAACTCTGACTTCGACAATTCGGCATTGGCCCTATCAATAACAACGCCACTCTCACCATCTTGCAAACGAACGGTAAAGCTGAATCTGTCGCCAATGTCGAGAACATCACCTGAGACTATGCTTCCCACCTGTAATTCCTGGGCAATTTGAGTCGCTGGCAGATTCAGGTTCGCATAGGGCTCAGTACCATTTTCCGAAATTACCGTTAATGCAGGCACCCTAGCGAGTTGCGCAATCAGCTCAGCAGTCATACCGCTTGCTATAGCTGACAATTCTTCCGAAGGATTTCCCGGCTGTAAATGAAGGACTGCTATATTTCGGGGATCAGTACCGGGTGTAATCGTAGCAGTGTCTGGTTCACGAGTCTGGTATACCAGCATAGAGACCCAGATCACAGCTGCAATAACAATCACGGCATGTGCACCCATCTCGAGTCGGGAGCCTGGCTGTCTTCCCGGAGCGCCTCTTGACCACGCATAGACCAGGCTATTGCCTACACCCAAGAAATAGATAATGAGACTTATTCGAATAGCCACTGTAGGAAGAATATCCAACTCGACGAGTTGGGACACAATTTCAACGCCTACATAGCCAGCAACGAGATAAGCAACCATGATAGGAACCAGGCGCCTTTCTGTGATGTGTGCTAACAGTCCCATAGCTAACTGGCTGACATTTTTTGTGCTGATGTGGGAAATTAGTGGCTTGAGTAATGCAATGGTATCCGGTGTTACGGGCACTAACAACTTAACAAATTTAC
>CAYTLI010000026.1:0-9061 GCA_964438455.1 uncultured Pseudohongiella sp. | reverse complement strand
AAATTTACGCACGGCGGCTTTAAGTTGTTAAGTTGTCATTGTCCCCACTATTGGGTCCTTGCTCTACTGCATCGTTACCAGGCGTGCCACGATCTCGATGCCCTGCCACAGGTTGATCAGTTTCAAATTCTCGTTGGGCCCATGCTGATTGTTGTCATGGTTCACTAACGCGACACCAAAAGTAGGTATGCCCATTCCTTCCGAAAAGTCACCGAAGGGTAGGCTGCCACCAAGGGTAGGTAGTTGCACCGGCGCAACTCCATCGAGGGTCAACGCTTCGGCAACCATGTTGCCCAGAGGATCATCCATGGACACACGGGTAGCAGCACGACCGCCGTTATGCTGTACGCTGGCGATTAGCGGATAAGCTTGCAGTTCCTGCAAAGTCGGCTCCCGATTCTCCACCACCTCGAAGCCCTGTGCACGCACGTGATCGATCACCGTTTGCAATTGATAATTCGGATCGATGCCATTCACCAGGCGCATGGCGATACGCGCCTGTGCAAAAGCAGGTATAGCCGTTCTGGAAGGCGCGGCGAAACCGCCCCCGGAATCCATGGCCAACACATTCAATGTAGGCAGGTTTAATTTTGTTTCCAGGCGTTGGTTGGGTTGTTCCGGTGAGGCGATACCAAAAGTCTGTGCCAACTCTTCCTCAATTTCCGGAATTGATGCCAACGCACCACGTTCGGTTTCCGTTAATGGCGTCACCTGGTCGTAGAACCCCTCGATAGTCACGCGCCCGGTTTCATCTTTCATGGAAGTGAGCAAGCGCGCTAAACGCACCGAGGGATCCGGCGCCCAGTTACCATAGTTGCCACTGTGCAGATCCTGCATGGCGCTGTGTACTTTCAACACCAGCGTCGCGCCGCCGCGCACACCGTAATACATGGTAGGCAAGGTGCTTGGGTGACGTGGCCCGTCGAGGGTGATGGCCATGTCTGCCCGGAACTCCTCCGGATGTGCCTGCACGTAACGACGAAAATTTCCTGCGCCACTCTCTTCCTGTCCATCGAGAATCACGATCAGATTCCAGCGTGGCTGTTGCCCGGTTGCGCGCAGAGCCGCCATGGCCTGCACCAGGGACATGATCGGCGCCTTGTCGTCTGAGGCAGAGCGCGCATAGATGCGCCACTCGGGATCGAAGGTACTGGTAGCATTGATGTCCACCACCCGATCGCCATCCACCAGGCAAGGTTCGAAGGGCTGGCAGTGAATCCACAATGATGGATTCACCGGCTGGCCATCGTAGTGAATGTACATCAGCAAGGTGCCGAGAGCATTCTCCGCCTGATAGCGGGCAAACACCACCGGTGCGTTGGCATCTTCTGGATAACGATCAGCAGAGGTAGTGACCGTGAAGCCTTGCTCGGTTAGCAGAGATCGAAGCACTGGAACATTGGCACTTGTGTCGCCATTGCCACGGGAGATATTCGGCACACCAAGCAGGCTGAAATAGGTATTGAGAATGTTTTGTTCGTTATCCTGGCGCCAATTGCGAATGGGCTGGGAATCTACCTGTGCATTCACCAGGGAAGAGAACAGGAGAAGCAGAAAAACGGAGCGGAGCTGGTTTTTTGTTATCATCGGGTAAAAATAAACCTGTCCCGGATTAACTACAAGAAAAGAAGGAGGACAGCCATGTCGCGTCCTGAATCCCGAATCACCCTTTTATTCACCCTATTGCTGTTCTGCTCTCTCGCCTTCCCTCCCCTGTTCGCACAGCAACCGGCTGCACCCAGTGGCTTCTACGAGGGTGCGCCCTACCTCGGCGAGGTGCGTAATACCTACGTGTACGGCCAGGTGTGGGAACGCCTCGGCCTGTCAGCCCGGGATCGCAGCATGATCACCGTGGCGGTGAACCAGGCACTGTATGCCACCAACGAGCTGCGTCTGCACATGGGTCGCGCCCTGGATAACGGCGTCACCCAGGCCGAGATCTCCGAGATCATCGCCCATACCCTGTGGTACTCCGGCTTTCCAACCGGCGTAAACGCAGCGCGTGTCGCGGCCGAAGTGTTCGAAGAGCGGGGACTGCCCACTAGTCCTCCCGGTGCGTCCGATCGGGAACCACCGACTGATCCGGACCTGGAGTTTCCCGGTGCGTTTCCACAAACTCCTTACCTGCGCGATCTGTTGAACCAGGTGGTATATGCAGAAACCTGGATGCGGGAGGAACTGTCACCCAGGGATCGCAGCATGATCACTGTGGCAGTGGGCACCGCACTCTACGCCTCCAGCGAAGTGCGCTATCACACAGGTCGTGCGCTCGATAACGGCGTCACGCCCGACGAAATTGCTGAAATTATTTACCACGTAACCTTCTATGCCGGCTTTCCTACTGGCGTAAATGCGGCAAGAGTGGCAGAGCAGGTGTTTGAATCACGTGACATCCCCATGGGCGATGGCCGCTTTCCTGCCGCACCCTATCTCGACGAACTGATTAGCGGTCTGGTCTATGGAGAAACCTGGACCCGCGAAGATAAATTGTCAGCGCGTGACCGAAGCCTCGCGACTATTGCAGCAACCCTGGCCGGCTACCAGACCGATCAGTTACGCGTGCATCTGAATCGCGGTTTGGATAACGGTTTAACCGCCAATGAAATCGGCGAGCTGATTTCACACATCGGCTTATATGCAGGCTTTCCTGCCGGGGTGAATGGTTCGCGTACTTTTGCGGAAGTGTTGCGGCTGCGAGACCTGCCCCTGCCGGAATAGCTGTTTAGAAATTAAGGGGTCAAAGTAAAAGCACACTACTGTGCTTTTACTCTGGCCCCTTTGTTATTCCTGAGTTTCAACGCGTGTTGCGATTGGGGATTTCCGGATTGAGGGTTCTGACGTGCTCAGCGATCGCATTAATCTGGCTGTCGGTAAAACTCGCTGCGAAGGAAGGCATATTGCCCTGCCCCCTGCTGATGATGCTGGCAACATAGCCGGTGCCAAACGCTGCTAATCCTTCGAGCGGCATACCGTTATGGCCACCCTCGCCTCGACGCCCGTGACAGAACACGCAGGTTTCCTGAAACAGGGCCATGCCTTCCCTGTTTGCCAGTGGCGGCGTAACCTGCTCAATGGCTACAGATGTCTCTTCACCTTCTTCTAACAGCCGAAACATCCACACGCTGTCACCGCGGTTGGAGGCTGCCAGCAGGTTGCCTGCGGAAAGCACCGCCACATACTGCTGGCCGTTGTGCTCGAATACCGAAGGGGGCGCGTTAACACCGGCGTCGGTCATGAACTCCCAAAGCCTGGTGCCATCCCGGGCATCCATGGCGGTGAAGCGCCCATCGTTCCTGCCGGCAAACAGCAGATCTCCGGCAGTGGCAACCAGTCCGCTATAACAGCGACTGGACCAGCGCTGTGACCACAGCCTGCGATTCGTGCGCAGGTCCATGGCGGCCACAACACCAGTAGTTGCAATAGGCGCAAACCGCATGCTGCCACCGGTGTAACGATCGCCATTTTCCGCCTGTTCGACATCGGCGCGCGTGGTGTACGCCGCCTGTCGTTCACCCGCGCAAACATAGATCACACCCTTGTCTGGATCCACGGTGCTCGGTGGCCAATTGGCTTCACTGCGGCGCAACAGCACCGGTTCGTCCCAGAAGGGAGTGAAGATTGCGCCTTCGTTAACCAGGTTGAAGCCTTCCGGCGGGATATCCAGGGTTTGGGTAACAAAGGCGTCACCAACTGGATAGGGTTGGGTTGCAGCGGTGGCCTGCCTCGGTTCCTGTGGCACCGGCCGCTCTTCGATACCGACCAGCGGTTCGCCATTGGTTCGATCCAGTATGTAGACCCAGCCAGTCTTGCCCGCCTGTGCCAGACCTTTGCGCAGCTCGCCATCGTACTCGAGATCAAACAGCACAACCGGATTCGGCGCATCGAAATCCCAGATATCATGGTGCACCTGCTGGAAATGCCAGCGGTACTCGCCGGTGTAAACATCCAGCGCGACAATAGACGCCGTGAACAGATTGTCACCAGCCCTGATCGCGCCGTTGTAGTCAGGCCCGGGATTGCCGGTGGAAAAATAGAGCATGCCCAGCTCCGGGTCCACCGCCGGTGTGTGCCACACCGTGCCGCCGCCGGTGCGCCAGGCATCACTGTCGGCTGGCCAGCTGTCAAAGCCAAACTCTCCCGGGCCAGGCACTGTATAGAAAGTCCAGAGCAAACTGCCGTCGTTGGCATCATAGGCCTTTACCCGTCCGCGGGCTGCAAACTCAGCACCGGCAAAACCACTGATCACCATGCCTTCAAAGTAAAGCGGCGCACTGGTAATGGTGTAGCCCTCTTCCCAGGCCTCCGCCTGTATCGACCAGATCTCCTCGCCGGTGTCTTTATCAAGCGCTTTCAACACGCCATCCAGTTGGCCGACAAAAATCTTGTCTTCACCGAAGCCCACTCCGCGACTGGTCCAGCCACAACACACGGTAGAGATTTCGTCAGTGAGATTTGCCTCGTTGCTCCATAGCAACTCACCGGTCTCAACACTCAGGGCGAACACATCATCGGCGCCAGTAATAATATACATGACCCCTTCGTGGATAAGAGGTTGAGCTTCGCCAGAATACTTGGCGCCGATACCCGAGCCTTGCAGGTGAGTGCGCCACACGGGGCCCAACTGAGTCACGTTGCTGGTATTGATCTGGTCCAGTGGAGAAAAATTGCGGTTATAAAGATCGCCACCGTTGGTTAACCAGTCCGTAACCGGCAATTGCAATAGCGTGTCTGCGTCGGGCCGTACCTGTGAGAACTCCGCGGCCTGGACGGCGGAAACATTTGCAGCCAGCAGTAAACACAGCAAAGCCTGTAGCTGCCCGAACGTAAATTTATTCATGCGTGTTGCTCACTCTTCTATTGATGTTTGTCGTGCTCTACCCTGCCAGCCTGTGCTGGAAAGAGCCGGGGCAAACCGACTGCCGATGAACCAGCCCACATACTGACAGATGATTCACGCGCATTTCAACACTCCGTCGCCCGGCTCCGACCGGGTGGACAGCGACCGGCATCGAAGTTACTGTCTTACCCTGTTAATGCCTGTATAAGAATTGATAATGCCTTCTATCACCAAACACAGACCAGGAATCTGCCTGGCGTTCGCCCTCGTTACGATGCTGGGCAGCGCTACACAGGCACAGATTGCCAGCGACCCCTCGCCCTTTGGTAACGATAATCCCAATGCGGTCGTCCCGGGCGAGCTATTTACCGATCCGCCCACACTGTTAAACCTGGGATTTGAGTGGCTCATCCAGGGCGATGACAATCGCAATGCCAGCGTTGCTGTGAGCTATCGCAAGCAAGGCGCCGAGGCGTGGCAGGACAGTTTGCCACTGCTGCGGTTGAACGGTGAGCGCATCTATAGCGAGTCACGCGTCGACGTCATCACCCCCAACATGTTTGCTGGCAGCGTACTCGATCTGGAGCCGGATACCGCCTACGAGGTTCGCTTCATGATTGATGATCCTGATGGCGTGATAGGCAATGATGAGCGTCGCGCATTGCTGCGAACCCGTCCCGAGCCGCAACCTTATGAAGGAGGGCGAGTGTTTCATGTCTACCCCCATGGTTACAGCGGCGAAAAGCTCGAGCCAGCGTTTGAAGGTTTAATGTGCGCCTACAACGAATGGTGTGCTGGCACCGATTGGGCCACCTCCGGCCGCCCGAGGGTACGGGCAGGCGACACGATCCTCGTGCACGAAGGCATCTACCAGTACAACCGCTATGAATACACCAATGACGCCAGCGTTAACCGATCCACTCCGCTGGATGGCACCTACTACCTGACCGCCGACGGCACGGCAGAGCGTCCGATCGCTATAGTGGCAGCTGGAGATGGCGAGGTTATCTTTGATGGCAACGGCAACTACGCCTTGTTCGATGTGCGTGCTGCCGACTATACCTACTTCGAAGGCATCACCTTCCGCAATAGCGAGATTGCTATTCTGGCGGGCACACAATTCCTGGCGGGCTCGAAGGGCCTCAGTGTGAAACGCAGCCATTTCGAGAATGTGGGTGCCGGTGTGTTCACCAATTACTCCGGCTCCAGCAACTTCTATATTGCCGACAGTGTCTTCATCGGTCGCAACGATCCTGATCATCTGATTGGGTGGTCAGGGCAAATGTGGGAGCAGTTTGACGGCGTCGAAGACCAGGTTTTTCCTCCCGTCATGGCTTCCTACGTTGCCGTCAAGCTGTATGGTCCAGGCCATGTTGTCGCCCACAACTACATCGCCGACTTTCACGATGGCATCAATGTTGAGACATACGGCAACCCGGATGGATCAGTGGCTTCAGGACCCGGCATACCGGACGGCCCGAAATATCCACCGCGCGAGTACTGGGACTTGCGACCGGTAGCGATCGATTTCTATGGCAACTACATCACCAATAGCCACGACAATCCCATCGAGGCCGACGGCAGCATGCACAATATTCGCATCATGCGGAACATGTTCATCAATCATCCGTCCCATGCGTTTTGTAACCAGCCCGCACTGGGCGGTCCCGTGTACTGGATTCGCAACATTGCCTACCATCTTCCCGCTGGCTCGACACGACTGACCGCTGGCTCTGCTGGTGCCATCTTCTATAACAACACGATTCTCTCGGAGACCAACGTGGTGGGTGCTTCCAACGTGCACTGGCGCAACAACCTTTTCCTTGGCGAGCAAGCGGCAGACGAAATCTTCAGCGTGACAACTTTCACCAATTACAGCTCTTCCGACTATAACGGTTTTCGCCCGAACCCCGATGCCGACATCGCCTTTCGCTGGCGCGCTCCTGCTGCGGGTACCGAGGCCGACTTCACCGGTCCTGACCACGAGGCATCGCTGGTAAGCAGGGAATTCGCTAGCCTGGCCGATTACGCGGCGGCCACCGGGCAGGATCGCAATAGTGTACTGGTTGACTACAATGTATTTGTCGATGTGCCCGCGCTCGACGCACGTGACAGCGACTCATTACAAACCCTCTACGATGCGAGCGATTTCGATTTCAGCTTGCGCCGAAATTCGGCGCCAATCGATCGCGGCATGGTTTTACCAGGGGTGACCGACGGCTTCACCGGTAGCGCACCGGATCTTGGCGCGCTCGAATATGGCGCGCCCATGCCCACCTATGGACCGCGCTAATTATCAAATGCATGAAGGGGCAAGAACTGTGGATAAAACCAGACGCGATCTCCTGAAGACCGGGGCCGCCGCCACTTTGATGGCAGCCGCACCAAAGGTATTCTCCCAGCAGAACCAGCAAGGCACAGAGCAGATGTCATTCTACGAGAGAGGCAACGTACGCATTCACTATGAAGATACCGGCAGCGGGTTTCCACTGTTGCTAATTCCCGGTGGCGGATTGAACTCAACCATCGCGAATATGAAACGCGGCAATCCATTTAATCCCATCGAGGAATTTGCCGGAGACTACCGCTTCATCACGGCAGACCTGCGCACGGCCAACAGCGGATACTCCAGCGGCCCGCTGGAGATCGACCGCCCCTGGGATTCCTTCACCGATGACCACCTCGGGCTGATGGATCACCTGGGCATTGATAAGTTTATGGTGCTGGGCTTCTGTATCGGAGGCCCGTTTGTGTGGAATCTGCTGGAGCGGGCACCGGACCGGGTAGTGGCTGCAGTACTGGCTCAGCCCAGCGGTTTCAGCCCGGAGGAACCGAGGCTTTTTTACGAGAGGAACATCGAAGGCTGGGCGCCGGAATTCATTGAGCGCAATCCAGGAGTCACCATGGAATTAGTGCATCAATTTCTGACCGAGATGTACATCGCCAATGGAGATTTTGTGTTTACCGTATCGCGGGATTTCGTGCGCAACTGCCAGACCCCGCTCCTGGTTTTGCCCGACAATATTCCGGTGCACCCTTACGAGGTCGCCATGGAATCTGCCTTGCTCGCGCCTAATGCTGAGGTGAGCCTGTTCCCGTGGAAACAACCGGTAGAGAGAATACCGGTAGCCGTACGCCATGTGCGTTCATTCCTGCGGGCGCACAGGCCGGATCTATAAACAAAAATGGGGTAAGTAATTGGGGTCAGAGTAAAAATACAGTACTGTTTTTACTCTGACCCTTTAATTTGGTCCTCCACCTTCAACTTTAGACGCGCAATCGCATCGTCCCATTGCGCCGACGCGCACGCCAGATAATCCTGTGCCGAATTTATCGACTCCGGTAACAGAGTAAAGCGACACTCCCGACCGACAAATTCACGCGACACGATGCCGGCCTCGTTTAACACATTCAGATGCTTGGTCACTCCCTGGCGCGTCAACTGCAATCCATCGGCAAGTTGTTTGATTGAATGTTCCCTGCCGTCACTGAGACGCGATACCAATTCCAGCCGGATAGGATCGCCCAGTGCAGAAAATACCGGCGCCGGATTTACACTACCCGCTGACATAGATACTGATGTTCTCTGCCTGGATGTTCCAGCCCTCGGTATTGGAGCGCAGCACCTCAAGGCGTTTCGATTCGGGAAACTGGGAAAATCCTGATTCGGTAATGGTGAGGCGGGTGCCGAGTTCAGTCGGCTCGAATTTGAATTCCACCATGACCTTCGCGTCTTCACCGTACTCGGTATCCGGATCGACCGCACTAGGGGGCCAGGAAAACACGAACAGCTTTTCGTGCTCGAGGCGCTCGGTAGTAGACACCCACTCCATGTCCTCATGGCCGGGGTATGTGATATTGCCAGTGGTGACCTTGCCCACCTCGAAAGGATTGTCGAGCCGCACCATGAACCATTCACCGAATTCCTCGTGGTTGGTGATTGCCTGCCAAACCCGGGCTACAGGCGCCTTGAGCTCTACGACTTTCACGATCTTGTCCTGGGATTCTGCTGTTGTCATCACGCCACCTCCTGACCGCATTTATAGTACCGGGAGCTCATTAATGCAACCATTTAGTTGCATTTAGCGCATACCCAGTGAAAGCAGGCGAGCTGCCGATAAATAGCGGTTTGAATTGGGAGTACTGACAGCCTGGTTTAGGTGGTATGGTGTGCAAAAGGTCTCAGCAAGAGGATCGATGATGAGAAAACCATTACATTTACTG
>CAYTLI010000025.1:0-21424 GCA_964438455.1 uncultured Pseudohongiella sp. | reverse complement strand
TAGGCAGTATACTCGCCACTGGCTCTGGTAGTTTCGACGCCGTGTCCAGGCAACTGGTCGGGGCAGTATGAGGAGAAAATAATGACAAAGATGAAACTAGCGATTGGCTCCACCTTAGTAATTGCTCTGGTAGTACTGGGAGTAGGTCAATCCAAGCTACAACAGCCTACCGTTGCAGCAAGCAACGACGTGATGGCCCCCCACTTTCTTGTTGATCCACTTTGGCCGAAGCCTCTGCCAAATCACTGGATTACCGGTAACACTATCGGTGTAGACGTGGACGACAGAGATCACATCTTCACCGTGCACCGCAACACCGAAAACATGTTCGGTGGCCGTACCGAAATCGGTCTGGCACTTGGCGTTGCAGAATGCTGCACACCAGCACCACCAATCCTTGAGTACGATATCGAAGGCAACCTGGTTAACGCCTGGGGTGGACCAGTTGAAGGCGCAGCTTATCAGTGGCCCGAGTCCAACCACGGTATCGAAGTAATGCCTAACGGTGACGTATGGATCGGCGGTAATGGCGGTCCCGACTCGCACGTTCTGGTTTTCACTCGCGATGGTGAATACATCCGCACAATCGGTGTTCCTGGCGAGCCAATCGACAGCAACAGCAGAACTCACTTCGGTCGAGTTGCTGAAATTGCAGTTGATCCATCGGCTGGTGAGGTCTACTTCGCAGACGGCTACGCACACAAGCGTGTAGCAGTTGTCGATCTTGCAACTGGCGCCTTCAAGCGTTACTGGGGTGCTTACGGTAATACAACTATCGATGACGATGCTGATGTGACTTACACACCCGGCGAGCCTGGCCCAAGCGAATTCCGCGGCCCTGTTCACTGTGCCGAGCCTTCTAACGACGGCCTGATCTATGTGTGTGACCGCGGCGCCGACCGAGTTCAGGTATTCCGTCCAGACGGCACTTTCGTAGAAGAGCATATCTACAATCCTGCCACTCTGGCACAGGGTTCTACCTGGGATATCGCGTTTTCTCCAGACGAAGACCAGGAGTTCATCTACCTGGCTGATGGACAGAACTTCAAGATCTCCATCATTGATCGCGAATCCATGGAAGTACTCTATACCTTCGGTGACGGTGGTCGACAGCCTGGCCTGTTCTACGCACCGCACAGTATCGCTACCGACTCAGAGGGTAATATCTACACTACTGAGACTTACGAAGGTAAGCGTGTACAGAAGTTCCTGTACCAGGGCATGCGAGCAGTCACTCAGCGTGACCGTGCGCCAACCTGGCCTGCAGAAGAACTGTAAGTTCTTACTGATTGATAAAAAACCCGGCTTCGGCCGGGTTTTTTATTGCCGCAAAAAAGTTTCTAACAGCACCGAATGGTGTTAACGTCCACGTAGTCAGTAGTTGTTTCAATCACTCGAATAACAAAGGAAACCACTATGTCAGCCCCCAAGAAACCCCTGTTTATCACCGCGTTGGCTCTCACGCTATTTCTGGCTTTAAGCGTAGGACAACAGCAGCTTCAGCAGACAGCCGAGGCTGTGAACAACGATCGCATGATCCCCCATTTCGAAGTAGACCCCTTCTGGCCGCAACCGTTGCCTAACAAGTGGATCCTCGGTCGTACCATTGGTATCGCCGTGGACGACAGGGACCATCTGTTTGTGGTCCATCGCGATCAGGACAGCATGTTCATGAACCAGGAACTCGGACTGGATCGCGGCAACGCAGAGTGCTGCACCGCGGCACCGCCGATTCTTGAACTGGACGCTGCAGGCAACCTGATCAATGCCTGGGGTGGTCCGGGTGACGGTTACACCTGGCCAGAATCGAATCACGGTATCGAGGTAGCCCCTGACGGGAATATCTGGATCGGTGGAAATGGCTCCGGCGATTCCCATGTACTCGTGTTCACCAGGGACGGTCAGTTCGTGCGTGAAATCGGAATTCCCGGCGAACCCGTCGACAGCTTAAGCACGGTTTCGTTTGGCCGGGTTGCTGAGATTGCCATCGACAGATCCGCAGGCGAAGCTTATTTCGCAGACGGCTATGGCAACAAGCGTGTGGCTGTAGTGGATGTTGCGACAGGTGCATTCAAACGCTTCTGGGGTGCTTACGGAAATGAGCCAATAGATGAGCGCGTCATCTATGACCCCAGCGAGCCGCTTCCGCAACAGTTTGTCGGTCCGGTTCACTGTGCCGAACCATCAAAAGACGGCCTCATTTATGTTTGTGACCGTGGCGCTGACCGCATCCAGGTTTTTCGACCTGACGGCACCTTTGTCAAAGAAGGCCAAGTGGCGCCTTTAACACTGGCAGGATCAACCTGGGATATAAGTTTCTCTCCCGATGATGACCAGGAATTCATCTACCTGGCCGATGGCGGCAATTTCAATGTGCATATCCTGGATCGTGAATCCCTGGAAGTACTGGCCGAGTTCGGTGATGGAGGTCGACAGCCAGGTTTGTTCTTTGCTCCCCATAGCATCGTGACCGACTCTGATGGCAACATCTATACAACCGAAACCTATGAGGGCAAGCGCATCCAGAAATTCCTGTTCAAAGGCATGCGGCCCATTACAGAGCACAGACCTGGCGCACCCTGGCCAGCTGAAGAATTACATTAAGTTGCAATTACCAAAAAGCCGGCGCAAGCCGGCTTTTTTGTGCCTGTTGGTTCCTTAACGCATCCAGAACAGCTTTCATCCCGCGGTCAGAAACTTGAACCCCTGGACGTAGTCAATTATTCTGCAGACCGCATTACGTGCACCATACTTGTGACGAAATCAGAAGAGAATAACCATGAAGGAACTCAAGATCATTTCCCTTATTGCCGGCCTGTTACTGAGCGTTTCGAGTCTTGCCGCAGAACAACTCAGTATCGATTTCAGTTACGAACGCAACGTCAACATTGGCACTATTCAGCCCAGCATAAAACTCGCTGAGTTTGGTGACACCAGGGATGTTAGTGATGGCACCGTGTTAACCGCTGAATACACTTTGAATGCACCACTTGCCGAGATCGTCCGCGATGCATTCGCTCAGGGATTCGCCAAGGGCGGTGTCGAATTGGTAGATGACGGCGAGGATATGCAGGTCGTCGGCACTATAGTAAGCAGTGAAGCTGAATTGATGGATCGAGGTGGCGTGCAAAATATCCAGTTAACCATTCGCACCGCAATTCAGCTGCAGGGTGGCGGCAGGACAATCTGGGAAACTACTCTCTTTGGCCGGGGCAGGGTGCCGGAAACAGAAGGCATGACCGCCGCCGTCAATGCATCGCTTGAACGCATGGTGCGCGAACTATTCAACGATGACTATTTCCTGATTGAATTGCAGTAGCTTCTCACCACGCAGCTAAAGACATCCAAGTACCTGTGGCAATGTCATGGAGATGTTGCCACGGCTCTCCGGGAACAAGTCCAGGCCCGACAAAGACTCAAGCTCTTCAATACTCGTCGTCAGCTCACAATGATGCACGTGAACGGCTGTCTGTTGGGGAAACAGAAACGCTGCGGCGCGCTGGTTGCCATCGATAACCACCTTGAAGAATGCATCGGGGACCCTGTGGGGAGTATCGGTGGCGAGAGTGACTGGTTCCCGATCTGAGTAGAATATTGGGCCCGCCACAACGTAAACAGCCCCTTCCCTGTTCACCAGGTTTCTGATGGCCCAGTCCAGCCCATACCAGGCGCCTTGGCTCAAACTGCTGCTTCTCGCCACGGCATTGCTCAAGTAATTCACCTCGTTCCAGTATGGCGTCGCTGCGAAACTGACCAGCGGTACATACTGTGCACGCACGAAACCCATCTCCTCGCTGGCAAAGAAGTCTTCAGCGCTGAGGGTATCTATCCCGTTCTCATCCGCTATCGGCTGTCTCGACAGGCTGGATGCGATGCCGATGGCGCCAGGGTGAACTTCATAGGCTACCCATTGCGCAGTTTTCAAATCACTGTCGTAGGAAAGTGTGTATATGGATCGCATGAGCAGGGGGTTATCTGCCGGCCCACCCTGGGGACAACCCATGTAGCAGTTCTGGATCCTGTAGACCTGAGCCTCGGCGACGAGCGCAAAAAGCAGCAATACAAGAGGAAGAATTCGGACCAGCATTATTTTTCCCAGGGTTCGCAAGTTGGCAAGCAAGTTCGCAAGCGCAAGATAGACGCCTTCAGTGGCAGGCAGGATAAACCCATCGGGTGAAAAGTATTAGCCAATAGGAAAGTGGTGAATAAAAATTGCAAAATCTCACACTATTGCCGGGATTATAGGCAGGCGAAAGTTATAATTTCCAGCCACAAATCAGTAACCATTTGGATACTGACAGCGTCGAAATGGCCAGTTGCTGTTAAATCATACAAGCGGCCAAATATGGTCAAAATCCACAGTTGGTGAGGCTTGGCGGCAGTTTTCGACGAAAACAGCTATACAAAAATTGAAATTTGCTGATTTTTTAATTTTCAGGAAGCTAAATTGTTCGAGTCTTCCTACTATGCGAGCCTCAGTTAACCCTGCTACTACCCCTTTCAATTAAAGGAGAGCAAGATGTTGAAATTGTCATCCCTCGCCAGGCTTGCAGTATTTTCTGCGCTGGCTGTCTATGTGGGAACTTCAGCTAGCGCCCAGGAACGAGTCAGCGATTTCTCGTTGATCGATCACCATGGCAAGTTCTTCCAGCTAAGCCGCGCCGCGGACAATGAAGCCATCGTGATCATGGCTCATGAAGATAGCCGCGACGTACGCCGCGCCTACGGCGAATTAGCCGACGTGATGGAACAGTTTGCCGATCAACCAGTCGCTTTCTACCTGATCGACTCTACAGGTGAGGTCGACAAGGAAGAGATGCGTGATGTGGCCGACGATGCTGACATCGTGCTCCCCATCCTGATGGACGATACACAACTGGTTGCCGAAGAGCTGGGCATCGCCCGGGCCACCGACGTGGTCATCCTCGATCCTCAAAGTCGTAGCGTAGTTTTCCGTGGCGCTCTCAACGATCGCTGGGCGGAAGGCAGCCGCGCTCGACGGGCATCTGATCATTACGTTGCCGACGCGCTTACTGCAATGCTGGCTGGCCAGGATATCAGTGCCACTCAAGTTGCCAGCAAGGGCGAGGCCATCGATTTCTCTGCTAAAGCAGACCAGATCGCCAGCGTCTCCTATGCGAACGATATCGCTCCCATCCTGAAAGAACGCTGCGTGACCTGTCACATGGAAGGTGGTATCGCGCCTTTCGCCATGACCAATCACCAGATGGTTCAGGGCTGGTCGCCAATGATCCGCGAGGTGCTGTATACCAAGCGTATGCCACCGGGTCAGATCGACAACGATTACGTTCATGACTTCCGCGGCGTGTCTCATATCACCGTCGAGGAAACCCAGAAGCTGGTGCACTGGATCGAAAATGGCGCCCAGAACAACGACGGTGCTGACCCTCTGGCTGAATACAAGCCAGAGCTGGTGAAGTGGGCATACGGTGAGCCTGACATGGTTATCGATATTCCTCCCCAGCAGATTCCTGCAACTGGTGTTCAGGACTATCGCAATATCGCCCTGCCCCTCGAACTCGAGGAAGACGTTTGGGTGAAGGCTATCGAATTTGAAGCTGGCGACCCGACTGTACTCCACCACATCATCGCGTTCGCTTACGGACCCAATGGTGTCAACGAATTTGAAATCCTGAACCAGGGTATCGGTCTCGGCGCGTATGCTCCGGGTAATGAAGTGAATACCTATCCGGAAAATTCAGGCTTCCCATTGAAAGCAGGTGGCGGTCTGATGCTGCAGTTGCACTACACCACATCTGGTCGTGAAACTGTCGATGCTTCCGAAATCGCACTCTACCTGTGGGATGAAGAGCCAGAGCGGCCTGTTCTCGGTGGTTCAGCTGCAGAGCTGGATATCAACATTCCACCATTCGAAGCGCGCCATGAAATGGTTGCTACTGCCAAGTTCCGCAAGGACTCTTACCTGACCATGCTTGGCCCACACATGCACTACCGTGGCTATGACGCCAACTTCAAGCTGGTTTATCCAGACGGCCGTGAAGAAGAAATTCTCAATGTACCTAACTACCAGTTCAACTGGCAGAAGGTATACGACTTCAAGGATCCGAAGTTCGTACCTGCAGGCACCGAGATGGTCTTCACCGGCACATTCGATAATTCCGAGATGAATCCTTTTAACCCGGATCCTTCTCAGACATTGTCATGGGGGGAACAAACCTGGCAGGAGATGTTCTTCGGTTTCTACCGTTATGTAGAAGCTGGCGACGGCGA
Source organism: uncultured Pseudohongiella sp. (assembly GCA_964438455.1). Lineage (GTDB taxonomy): Bacteria > Pseudomonadota > Gammaproteobacteria > Pseudomonadales > Pseudohongiellaceae > UBA9145. The sequence continues at coordinate 15,172 of CAYTLI010000025.1, read as the reverse complement.
GTAGTTCTCGGCCAGTAGTTTTGTTCAAAAGCCCGGTTACCTCCCAGTAACCGGGCTTTTTATTTATTCGCCATGTGCATTTTTCCACTCTTTCAAATACTGAATTCTGCTCTTTGTTGAAAGGGGTTGGGGATTGCTGTTGAGTGCTGCGACAAATCAGATCACGCTTTGGCGGGAGAGATTGGCCGGGAATAGCGCGAGCACTGTCCGAGTCCCGAGCGCACAGCGCGAGGTCGAGTTGCGCAGCGCCCGGCGAATCCCTCCAGCCAGTGATCTGGAGCAGCATCAACAGGAATCTCCGACCCCTACCAACGCTACCCAGAGCATGTGATAGACTTCTTGATCAATCTCCCGAAAACGACAAGAAGTACCACACTATGAGAATTCTGGCCCTGGTCTGCATTATTGGCCTCTCCCTGCCCTCTCTGGCTGACACCACCCTGATCACCAATGTAAACGGTTACACCCTCAACAGTAGCTATGACCTGATCCAGTTCAATGCGATCCAGTTCACCGATGATTCCATCGATGCGATTTTCGGCGCGGGCGAAGAACTACCCGATGATGCCAATGACGTCATTGATGGCAACGGTCGCACCATGATTCCCGGACTGATCGACGCCCATGGGCACGTTCTGTCTTACGGGCTGGGTCTGCTGCGAGTGGATCTGGTTGGCACCACAACTGAGACAGAGGCGGCCCAGCGAGTAAGACAATTCGCAGAGGAAAATCCTGAGTTGGAATGGATACAGGGTCGTGGCTGGAACCAGGTGTTGTGGGACAGCAATGAATTTCCTTCTGCCGCGAGTCTGGACGCAGTCGTTAGCGATCGACCAGTCTGGCTAACCCGTGTCGATGGACACGCAGCCTGGGCCAACAGTGCCGCAATGGAACTGGCTGGCATCGACAGGGATACCGAGGACCCTGTTGGCGGGCAGATCATCAGAGATGGGAACGGAGACGCGACTGGCACATTCGTCGATACCGCAATGAGTTATGTTCGCGAACAGATACCAAGCACCACTTATGAAGAAGAAAAGATTGCCCTGACTACTGCCATGGAGTCACTGGCTACCTACGGTATCACCAGTGCCCATGATGCCGGCATTGGCAGCACCACTATTCGTGCCTACAAGGAACTGGTGGAGAATGAACCCTTGCCCATTCGGGTTTACGCGATGATATCTGCGGGGGACCCGCTTTATCAGGACAGACTCGATGAAGGATTCTTCTATAGCGATGACGGCACTTTCGCAATAGAAAGTGTGAAAGTGGTTGCCGACGGCGCACTGGGCAGCCGTGGTGCGGCATTAATCGAAGACTACAGTGATGATCCGGGCAATCGCGGCCTGCTTCGCTATAACGATGAACGCCTCGAATTTCTCATGCGAGCCGCTATGAATTCCGGTTTCCAGGTTAACACCCATGCCATCGGTGACGATGCCAACATGAAAGTACTGGATAACTACGAGCGCCTGATTCTTGAAACCGATTCGAGAGACCGCAGACACCGGGTGGAGCATGCCCAGATCCTGCGCTATGAAGACATTCTGCGCTTTGCGGAGCTCGAGGTTATACCCTCAATGCAGGCCACCCATGCCACCAGCGACAAGAACATGGCGGAAGACAGAATCGGTCCGGTTCGTATCCAGGGTGCTTATGCCTGGCGCAAGCTGATGAACTCGGGAGCAAGAATTGCCAACGGTTCAGACTTCCCGGTGGAACATCCCAATCCCTTCTACGGACTGCATGCCGCGGTCACTCGACAGGATCAGCAGAATGAACCGGCAGGTGGTTGGTACCCGGAAGAAAATATGACCCTGGAAGAAGCATTGGCGAGCTTCACCATCGACGCCGCCTATGCCGGACACCAGGAAGAAATGTTGGGCTCACTCGAACCCGGCAAGAAAGCAGATTTTATTTTTCTCGACCGCGATATATTCGACATCGATCCCAGCGAACTATGGCAAGTTCAGGTTGAAGAAACCTGGGTTGGTGGTCGGCGGATTCACTAGCACCTCTAATCCGGAGAGAGGCAATTATGTACAAGAGAAGCATCATTCTTATTCAGGTATTGCTCATCGCTCTTGCTGCCTGTAGCCCCAGCAACGAACAGATTACCAGCGAAACACCGACTGCGGCGCCAGCACCGGAGAGCAGATTTACCCGCGCGGAAATTTCACGCTGGGAAGCTACTGCCGCCAGGGTCACCATCATGCGAGACCGTTGGGGCATAGCCCATATCTATGGTGAGACTGATGCGGATACTGTATTCGGCACACTCTATGCCCAGGCCGAGGACGACTTCAATCGGGTAGAGACCAACTACATCAATGCCATGGGTCGCCTTGCAGAAGCCGAGGGCGAATCCCAGCTCTACCGTGACTTGCGGATGAAGCTGTTTATCGATCCTGTCGATTTGCGCGCCCAGTTCAATGCCAGCCCGGACTGGCTGCAAGAGCTCATGGCGTCATTTGCAGATGGCCTGAATTATTACCTCCACACTCACCCGGAAGTCGAACCGAGAGTAATCCAGAAATTCGAACCCTGGATGGCACTCAGCTTTACCGAAGGCAGCATTGGCGGAGACATCGAGCGGGTGAACATCCAACGCCTGCAGGAGTTTTACGATGAAGGCACCATGGTGGCGCAAGCAGAGATACCATTCGATGGCGAGCCAAGGGGATCAAACGGATTTTCGATATCACCTGAAAATACCCGGAATGGTAACGCGCTGTTCCTGATCAACCCGCACACTTCTTTTTTCTTTCGCTCCGAGTTGCACATGGTCAGCGAAGAAGGTCTGAACGCATACGGTGCAGTTACCTGGGGCCAGTTTTTCATCTACCAGGGATTCAATGAAAACACCGGCTGGATGCACACTTCATCCCGCGCCGATGCCATTGACGAATACCTGGAAACCATCGAGCAGCGTGATGATGGTTACTACTACCAATATGGCGAGGGTCTGCGACGACTGCAGGAAAAGGTCATCACCTTGCCCTATAGAGACGGAAACGGTCTGTCTGAAAAACAGGTAACCGCTTACTACAGTCACCATGGTCCTATCATTCGCGAAGATGACGGCAATTGGGTTTCCATAGCCCTGATGCAGGAACCCATCAAAGCACTCACTCAATCCTACGCACGCACCAAGGCGAACAGTTATGAACAGTTCGCCGAAACCATGGAGCTGCGTACCAATTCATCAAACAATACCGTGTATGCAGACAGCGATGGCAACATCGCCTACTGGCATGGCAACTTCATCCCTCGCCGGGATCCTTCTTTCGACTGGAACAGTCCGCTGGACGGCAGCAATCCGGCAACCGACTGGGGACCGCTGCACCCGGTTAATGAGATGATCACCCTGTTCAATCCGGAAAATGGCTGGTTACAGAACACCAATAACACGCCATTCAATGCCGCCGGACCCGGCAATAGCCCAGACCCGAACGACTACCCGGCCTACATGGCCAACAACCCTGAGAATCCGCGCGGGGTTCATGCTGTGCAGGTATTGCAGGGCAAGACGGATTTCACCGTCGATTCACTTATCGAAGCAGCCTACGACCCAGTACTACCTTTCTTTGAAGATCTGGTTCCCAGGTTGCTGCTGGTAACTGCTGTTGATAGCCCGACGCGTGTTGATGCCGATGGCAATCCAGGCAACCTGGCGATCTCCATTCAGTCAGATACCCTGGAGTACATCGATTTGCTGCGTGCCTGGGACTATCGCTGGAGCGTGGACTCAGTAGAAACATCGCTGGCGGTGTATTGGGCCGAACAATTAATGGCGGACGTTCGTAGTGAAGCGAATAGCGCTGGCATCAATGTTTACGAGTACATGACTGCAAACTCCACTCCATCACAGCTGCTGAGCGCATTGCGCGCGGCTGCAGACACCCTGACCCAGGATTTTGGATCCTGGCAGGTACCCTGGGGTGAAATTAATCGCTACCAGAGACTCAATGGTGATCTGGTACAAGACTTTAATGATGACGAGCCAAGCCTGCCGGTGGGTTTTGCATCCGGCCGTTGGGGTGCACTCGCTTCATTCGGCGCCAGAACCTATCCCGGCACACGCCGTATGTACGGTACCAGTGGCAACAGCTTTGTTGCTGCCGTGGAATTTGGACAGCCTCTGCGTGCCAAGGCCATCACTGTTGGTGGACTGCAGAGTGATCCTGACTCGCCCCACTTCGATGACCAGGCTGAAATGTATGCCAACGGAGAATTTCGCGATGTGTTGTTCTATCGTGATGACATTGAAGCCAATCTGGAACGAAGCTATCACCCGGGCGAGTAAGGGTTTTCAGATCAGATACCGGGAAATAGCGCCATGAGTAACACACCAGATTACCAGCCAGGAAGACACTTTCTGCAGATACCGGGCCCATCGAATGTGCCTGATAGTGTATTGCGTGCCATGGCACAACCGGTCATCGACCATCGCGGCCCGGAGTTTCCAGAACTGACTTTGCCGCTGCTGGAGAAACTGAAGAAGGTATTCCGGACCGAATCCCATGTCTTTATCTATCCAGCTTCCGGTACCGGAGGATGGGAGTGTGCACTCCTCAATGCCCTGTCTCCTGGTGACAAGGTACTGGCGTTTGAGACCGGACACTTCGCAACCCTGTGGAAAGATGTGGCCGAGAAACTGGGACTGCATATTATCTGGATGCCCGGCGACTGGCGTCACGGCATCAAGCCAAGCCTGGTGGAGCAGAAGCTAAGCGAAGATTACCAGCACGAGATCAAGGCTGTTCTGGCGGTTCACACGGAAACCAGCACGGGAGTCACCTCGCGCATAGCTGAGATTCGTGCCGCCATGGACAAGGTGAAGCATCCGGCGCTGCTGATGGTCGATGCGGTATCCTCGCTGGCCTGCAGTGATTTTCGTTTCGACGAATGGGGCGTGGATGTAGCGGTAAGCGCCTCCCAGAAAGGACTCATGCTGCCACCTGGACTGAGCTTCAATGCGGTGAGTGCAGAGGCCTTCGAACGGTCAAAACAATCCCGATCTTCCCATTCCTATTGGCGCTGGGACGCGATGGCAGAGCACAATGCTCGCGGCTATTTTCCCTACACACCAAGCACAAATCTTCTCTATGGCCTGGATGAAGCGCTAAACCTTATTCATCAGGAAGGCCTGGAAAATGTCATTGCCCGCCATGCCAGGCTCGCCGAAGCTACCCGTATCGCCGTGCTGGCCTGGGAATTGGACAACGTCAGCGTGGTTGAGGAAGAGTATTGCAACAGTACGACCGCGGTGTTCGTCCCCGAGGGTAACGATGCTGACGAGCTGAGAGAGATAATTCTTCAGCGCTTCAACATGTCCCTCGGCACAGGCCTGGGCCTTTTAAAGGGAAAGATATTCCGTATTGGTCACCTGGGTGATTTCAATGAGCTAATGTTGATGGGCACATTGGCAGGCGTGGAAATGGGACTGAAGCTGGCTGATATGCCTCATCGTGTCGGCGGTGTCCGTGCGGCGATGGAGTATCTCGTCCGCTAAACCCAGCTTCTAATAACAATAACAAACAGGAGTCGTTATGGATCCGGCAACTGCAGTCAATACCAGCGCTGCGATTTCACTCATTGGTTTTACCGCTGTAATTTTTCTCTTGCTATTCCTGATTGCGAAGTGGAAATGGCACGTCTTCTTCGCCCTTCTCATTCCAATCCTGCTGTTCGGCATCTTACCCGGCATCCAACAGAATAATTTTATCGATGCCTTTGAGAACGGCTTCGGTAACACACTGGGTTCTATCGGTGTGGTTATCGTGCTCGGTTCGATTATCGCCGAGGCACTCAAGCATACCGGCGCTATACAGGTTATCACTCGTTCTATGGTGAATCTGGTTGGCTCACAACGTATGCCACTGGCGCTGACGCTTACCGGATTCATCATCGGTGTTGCCATCTTCTCAGACGTGGCCTACGTGATTCTCAATCCATTGGTGCACTCTGCTGCGAAGACCATGGGCGTGGGCATCGCTGTGATGTCGACGGGACTGGTAGGCGCGCTGCAACTTACCCACGCCATCGTGCCACCCACACCAGGACCGCTGGCTGCAGCGGCGCTGGTCGGTGCAGACATCGGCAAGACAATCATCTTCGGCAGCATTGCCTGTCTGTTCGGATCACTGGCCTGTTGGGCCTGGGGTACCATGTTCGCCGGACCCCGCATCAGCACCCAGCCATCAGATGAATTTGAAGGCATCACCATAGACGATCTCGATGGAGATGGACCCAATGAATTGCCAAGCACGCTCTCGTCTTATATGCCCATCGTTATTCCCATTGTTCTGATCGGGACACAGAGTGTTGTGGCGCTAACCTTCCCTGAAGGACACATACTGCGCACGATTTTTCTCTACCTGGGCTGGCCGGTGATGGCTCTCTCAGTAGGCGTCTGGCTTGCCTATCGCAACATCAAGAGTAAGGACGATAAGGAGAAGGCACGCGATGCCTGGGTTGAGGCAGCCCTGAAAACATCTGCCATGATCCTGGTAGTTACCGGGCTGGGAGGCTCACTTAGCGCCATCCTCAGAGGCACGCCAGCGGTCGATTTCATTGCCACGTTCTTCAGCGACTATGGACTGCCTGCCATTCTGCTGCCCTTCGTTATCGGAATCATTGGCAACATGATCACCGGTTCTACTACCGTTGGCGTGATCACTGCGGCTTCCCTGGTCGCTCCCATGCTTGGCAGCCTGAGCCTGTCACCGGAGGCAGCAATGCTGGCTGGCGCCAGCGGTTCGGTGATCATTAAGTACGTGAACAGCAGTTATTTCTGGGTTTGCACCTCACTCTCGAAACTTAGCGTACCGGATGCCGTCTTCAGTTATGGTGGCGCGACACTGGTGGGCGGCCTGGTCTCTTTTGTCTCAGTCTGCGTGATGTGGAGCATTGGCCTCATCTAGTTCATCAGTTTCTTGATGGCACTCGCCAATTGTTTCTGCTCTCTGGTTCGTGTCGAATAATGTGTTCCGAAGGCACCAACGAACAGTATTACCATTCCTGTAGCGATTCCCGGGTAGAACACAAGTTTCAAATTTTCGGCACTCAGGTTGTTTGCCAGAAACAGACATGCAGCAATCAACAGAGCCCCACCTATTGCGAGGAAGCACGAATAGATGGTTTCGTTTGCCTTTCCGGGATCAGCAGATTCGGTTCTGTTGAGGAAATCTTGTAGAACCCTCTTCTCTGTAAACGTGAGCATAATTCCTCCAATGTTTTTTGATTGCAATTGATCGTAAGGTCTCAACTAGACCCTTTCTCCCTTAGCAGGCCTTAGCAAGGCAAATGCCTCTCTCAGGTACCCGGCGCTGCCTGCGATCAGAACCTTTTTCACTTAACCCGATGTTGCGAGTGCCATCTGCAAGACTCGCGCGACATGCATGGCGTCACGCTGGGCACCATGCTTGATCTGGCTGCGACAGCTGGTGCCATCGGCCACAATGAGCGCATCGTCATTGAGCTTGTCGATGGCTGGCAACAGTGTGAGCCTCGCCATCTGCATCGATGTTTCATAGTGCTCAGCTTCATAGCCGAATGACCCTGCCATGCCGCAACAACTGGACTCCGCCACAGAAACTTCCAGGCCTGGTATCAGGTTGAGAATTTTCTCGACACTGCCCATGGCTGCAAATGCCTTCTGGTGGCAGTGACCATGAACCAGCACTTGCTGCTGCGGTAGCGGCTGCAGATTTAAATCCAGCTCGCCTTTTTCATAAGCCTGCCAGAGAAACTCCTCGAACAGCATCGCCTGCTTGGCCAGCGCTTTCGTTTCCTCACCGGGAATCAAGGCAAGGTACTCGTCCCTGAGGGTAAGCAGGCAGGATGGCTCGAGCCCGACTATGGGCACTCCCCTTGCCACGAAAGGCTGCAAAGCTTCCAGCATTCTCTCCGCTTCGATTCTGGCCTCATCAAGCAAACCATTGCTGAAGAAAGTTCGCCCACAACATAGCGGTCTTTTCTTGTCTACTGCTGTCGGACAGTGCACGTGATATCCCGCCGCCGACAAAACTGCCATCGCCGCGGTGGCATTCTCGGTTTCAAAACAGCCGTTGAATGTATCTACCAGCAGAACCACTTCTTTCTCATCTACCGCGACCACAGCATCTTCCACGATTGGTTTGAAATGGTCCCTGCGCCACACTGGCAAGCTGCGCTTTGCCGAGATGCCCAGCAGCTTTTCACTCAGCCAGGGCAAGCCAGGAATCTTGTCGCGCAAGTTCAGGATTGGTCCCAGCTGTCGATAACGGCAAGCGAGATGAGGCAGGTAGGCAAACAAACGCTCGCGCAAGGGAAGCCCATGGCGCTCGCGGTAGTGGTAAAGAAACTCCGTCTTCATCCTCGCCATGTCGACCCCGGTAGGACATTCCCGCTTGCAGCCCTTGCAGGAAACGCAGAGGTCCATGGCCTCATACATCGCATCCGAAGTGAAAGCGTCTTCTCCGAGCTGACCAGTTAATGCCAATCTCAGGGTATTGGCGCGCCCGCGAGTGAGATGTTGCTCGTCCCGACTAATGCGGTAAGACGGACACATGGTGCCCACATTGGCCTTGCGACACGCGCCGTTGTTGTTGCACATCTCCACGGCGCGGTCCAGGCCTTGCCACTCACTCCAGTCAAGCTGTGTGTCCAGTGCAATCGGCTTATAACCGGGAGCGAAACGCATGATGCTGCGATCATCCATCTTGTGCGCGTTGACGATCTTGCCAGGATTGAAGGTGTCGCGGGGATCGAAAAGGTTCTTCACTTCTTCGAAATTCTGCAGCATGCGCTTGCCAAACATTTGTTCGTGGAATTCTGATCTGGAAATGCCGTCCCCATGCTCACCGGAATGGGAGCCCTTGTATTCACGCACCATCTCCAGGGTCTCTTCAACAATGGCCCGCATGGCACTCGCCCCCTCCTGCTCTTTCATGTTCAGCACGGGTCGCACGTGCAGACAGCCCACAGAAGCATGGGCATAGAAGGTGCCTGTAGTGCCATGTTTTTCGAAGATTTCGGTCAGCCGCCTGGTGTATTCCGCCAGGTCTTCCAATTTCACCGCACAGTCTTCAATGAATGACACGGGCTTTCCGTCACCCTTCATTGACATCATGATGTTGAGTCCAGACTTACGCACTTCCCATACTGCATTTTGGAACTCAGCGTCGGTTGCCTCGACCACGGCACCGGGGAATCCCATGTCTGCCATCAGCTCAACCAATGCTTTCAACTTGCTGAGCTGCTCATCCCGACTGTCACCAGCGAATTCAACCAGCAACAGCGCCTGTGGCTCACCCTGTACAAAGCGTTTCACCGTTGGTGCAAACAGCGGAATGTCGCGGGCCAGATCGATCATGGTGCGGTCGACCAGCTCCACGGCGGCCGGCCCGAGCTTGACGATGTGTTGGGTGCTGTCCATCGCTTCATAGAAGGTGGGGAAGTGACAAATACCGAGTACTTTATGTTCCGGAACAGGCTGCAGATTAAGATGGATGCGCTGAAAGAAGCCCAGCGTGCCTTCAGAGCCCACCAACAAGTGACCATAGTTAGGCGCATCTTCAATCAGTTCGTTGATGTTGTAGCCACCAACTCTTCTCAACAGATCAGGAAAACGCGCATTGATTTCGTCGGCTTCTCGCTTGCCCAGCGCAGACAACCTGGACAGCAATGATGGATCTGCCAGGGGCAGCAGTGCCGACCCATTCTGCTTGCCGAAATGGGCTTTGGTTCCATCAGCGAGCAGGGCTTCCACAGAACGTACGTTATGCACCATGTTGCCGTAACGGATTGATCGGGCGCCACAGCTATTGTTGCCGGTCATACCACCAAGAGTGGCGCGATTGGCAGTGGACACATCGACTGGATAGAACAGACCGTGGGGCTTGAGAAAACGATTAAGCTGGTCCAGCACCAGACCCGGCTGCACGCAGACTGTTCTGTCTTCCGGATTAAACTGCAGCACCTTGTTCAGATGCCGGGTTGAATCGATCAGCAGCGCCTCGCCAATGGCCTGGCCATTCTGGGATGTACCGCTGCCCCTGGGCAACACCGGGGCTCCTTCTTCCACCGCAATCTGGACGGCAATCTCGACGTCATTATCATCTTCCGGGATGACGACACCGATAGGCATCAACTGATAAATGGAGGCGTCGGTGCTATAGCGACCACGACTGAATTGATCGAACAGTACATCGCCTTTCAATTCCTTTTGCAGGCGTTGAAAGAGTGCACTGGATTGTCTGGAGCTCATAGGAAGTGGATACAGCACCCGCAGCAAAGATCAGGGCAAACGTCTCCAGGTCAGCGTGGCGGTAGTTCGACCAGAGTCATCTTTGACAGAGAGCTTTAACAGCTTGTCGACGAACTCGTAGAAGCGCACATTGTCGCCACCTACCCACTGGGGCACCATGGGAGAACCTTGCACATGGTGGATGACGGTGCCGGCATCTGCATCTACAGATACCCCTCCCCAATAGGCGAAGCCACCAATGGTCCGCTCGTTTGTATTCGCCGCGCGTTCAGGCAGGTCCCTGGGCATACCCAAACCAGCCATATTGCCGTGGGAATCGTAGGTCAGATAGCCCACATAGTTCATGTCCCGCTCTCCACCGGTTTCTGGAAACTGGACATAGCTGACAAGTTCCCAGTCACCGATGAACTGCTGGTAGTTTGCGTCTGCGGCTGATGCTGCTTGCGCCATATGCAGGGAAAGGGCAAACACCAGGATTGCATAATGTTTAGTGTTCGCCCTGATCATGGAATTGTCACCTAGTAACCGACAGCGGCACCATCACCGCGGCGAGAATCGGAGGCACCAAGATAGAGACCATTGTCGCGATCGTGATAGACACCCATTGCAGCCCCTTGGGAACCGCGCTCGCGAATCTGGTGTCCTTTCTCCTGGTACAGACGCAGGGTGTCCGGAGAAAGCGCATTGGACTCTACACTGGTGAAGTCAGGTAACCACTGGTGATGGATACGCCCGGCTTCTACCGATTCAGCAACATTAAAACCGTGGTCGATGATGTTCAGAATCAATTGCATGGTGGTATTGATGATGGTCTTGCCACCTGGACTACCAACGGCAAACACCGGCTTACCATCCTGCGCCACAATAGTTGGCGTCATGCTCGATAACGGACGCTTCTGCGGCGCAACCAGATTTGGCGCAGTACCGATATTACCGCGATCATCGGTAAGACCCGGCACGGCATTGAAGTCGCCCAACTCATTGTTGAGCAGGTAGCCACCGCCGTCGACAGTGATCGCAGAACCGAACCCGAACTCCAGGGTATAAGTCATGCTGACCATATTGCCTTCACCGTCAACAACAGAAAAATGCGTGGTTTCTTCTGACTCATAAACCTGCGCGAACAGCTCGGGGCTACTTGCGGACTTCATGTCCATATCAATAGAGGCGCGCAGTTCTGCCGCGTACTCTTTGTCCATCAACCTTTCCAATGGCATTGATTCGTTAAAATCCGGATCACCAAGATGCTCGGCTCGATCTGCATAGGCGCGGCGCATGGCTTCTGTTAGTACGTGAAGATAGTCCGCCGAGTTGTGCCCGAGAGAAGCCAGGTCAAAGCCTTCGAGAATATTCAACATCTGAATCAGGGCAACACCGCCAGAACTGGGTGGCGGCATGCCGACAATTTCGTAACCCCGATAACTGCCCCGGACAGGCTCCCGCTCTACGGCCCGGTACTGAGCCAGATCTTCTTCGGTAATGATGCCACCGATATCAGCCATGAAACCCGCCAGTCGCTTAGCATTCTCTCCCCGATAAAAACCATCTGCGCCATTGTCGCGAATCAGTTCCAGGGTGTGGGCCAAATCTGGTTGGTACCAGGTGTCCCCTAATTCATAAAACGATCCATCTTCCCGGAAAAATTTACGCGCCGACGCATCATACTGGCGCAGGCGGCTGGCATTGCGGGAAAAGCCGGAAGCGAGCGCATAAGTGATGGGAATACCATTGCGAGCAAGGTCGATAGCTGGCTGGACCAGTTCAGCCCAGGGTAATGATCCACGACGCTGATGGGCGAGCCACAAACCAGCAACTGTGCCTGGTACGCCAACCGCAAGTGGGCCGAAATGGTTCGAATTGTTGACTACCTGGCCATCCAGCCCGAGGTACATGCGTTCGGTGGCAGCGAGGGCTGCTTTCTCGCGGAAATCGAAGGTCGTGGCATCACCATTGTCACCGTGATAGACCATGAATCCACCACCGCCAATATTGCCTGCGGTCGGCCAGGTGACGGCGAGCGCAAATGCTGTGGCGATTGCTGCATCAACAGCGTTGCCTCCTTGCTTCAGCGCACCGACACCTGCTTCAGAAGCCAGCCGGGATGCACTGGAAACCATGCCATTTTTTCCATAAACCGGCGTCCGACCACCCTCGGCAATTGCCTGGGAAAAAATACTGAAGCTGAATAGCAATAAGACTGCACCGGCGAGGCGGCGAAAAACCTTGCTGTAAGCGGGATTAGTGTAAGTGTCTCGCATAATTTTCCGTTATAAATCAGTTGGTTAAAACGCCAATTCAGAGCAGAACGGCTTGTTGGTATACAGTTTATGCTACTGCCATGGGCTGGAGCAACGGCCATTGTCAACGGGCGCAGCTCGATGCTAAGTTCAGGCAATACAAGTTCTATCATCTGTAGTACCCAATACTCATTTTTCGCTGTCACCGGGGCTGCCCTGGTATCACGGCTGCATAACAAGGAAACCTGTTCATGAAACTCAATCGGCTAGCAATTCACGCTACTCTCGCGACTGCAATTCTTCTTCTTACTGCCTGCGGCGGAGAATCCGAACCGGCTATTGAAAGCGAAGATGATCTGCTTGCTAGGGCGATGGGAATTCACGAACGCGTCATTACCCTCGATACCCACGCCGACATCAATACCGATAACTTCACCACCGAGGTGAACTACACCCAGGATCTCGATACCCAGGTCACCCTGCCAAAGATGAACGCCGGCGGCCTCGACGTGGCCTGGTTCATTGTCTACACCGGTCAGGGAGAGATTAACCCCGATGGCTATAGAGCGGCTTATGCGAATGCCATGGACAAGTTTTCAGCCATCCATCGTTTGGCCGAAGAGATCGCACCGGACCAGATCGAGATCGCTTACACCTCTGATGATGTGCGACGAATTGTTGCAGCCGGCAAGAAGGTAGCGATGATCGGCATCGAGAATGCCTATCCGGTTGGACCGGATCTCTCCAATATCGAAAAATTCTACGATCTGGGCGGCCGCTACATGTCACTGGCACACAATGGCCACAACCAGCTTTCCGATTCACAAACCGGCGAGCGGGATGGCATTTACTGGCACGGAGGCCTCAGTGAGATGGGACGATTCGCCATCCGCGAGATGAATCGCCTGGGAATCATGATCGATATATCGCACCCCTCCCGCGACTCCATCATGCAGACCCTGGAACTGAGCCGCGCACCTGTCATCGCATCCCATTCTTCGGCACGCGCCCTGACAGATCACTCGAGAAATCTGGACGACGAGATGCTAATGGCCCTCAGGGACAACGGTGGTGTGGTGCAAACCGTGGCCTTCGGCAGCTATGTCAATGAGGCCAGGAGAGTGCATCTCGCCAATGGCGGCGATAATGCCGATGCACCTCCTGCCACGGTATCCGACTTCGTCGACCACATCGACTATATGGTTACCCTGATCGGTCTCGAGCATGTAGGCATCAGTTCGGACTTTGACGGTGGTGGAGGTCTCGAGGGCTGGAACGACGCCTCGGAGTCCTTCAATGTCACCCAGGAGCTGGTACGCCGTGGATACACTGAAGATGAGATCGGCATGCTCTGGTCAGGGAATCTGCTGCGGGTGCTTGATGAGGTGCAGGCCGTCGCCGCCCAGATTCAGAGCGAGTGAGCTAACGCGGAATTGTTCAAGGTTTTTGCGCCGTTTTAGCCAAAATTGCCAACCTCATCACACTCTTTGGGTTCAAGTTTCCTACGGGTTTGACCCGAATCACACTAGTGGCAGCCCAATCGCGTAATCTCACTATCAATGGAACGCGATTGTTGAAGTACCTAAGGTTTTCCATAGGTACAGGGTCAAACAATCAGCAGCACCCAGGGGATTTGTGTTATAAAGCCAAGTCCTGCCCCGCGGGGAAATTGGTCTGTCAGCAACGCGAAAATTAACGAAAAAGAACGCTAAATCGCCGAGAAAAAAACAATGAACAGTTACTCTCTGAATGGCATTTCGAATAACCGATTCTTTAATCGATTGGTCGTTTCGTTGTTCGCGCTGATGCTCACATTCTCTCCCATCAGTTCTTTCGCCCAGGCTCAGACTGATTCCCCCGAACTTGCCGGGCATGTGGTGCTTGTACAAGGAGATGTTGTTGCACGGGATACCAGTGGAAGCGACCGTCAGTTACGTCGTCGTTCCGAAGTCTATGTCGGCGATACAATCTTCACGGCCCCCGGAGCCCGCTCCCAGATTCGCATGGTGGACCAGGCGATTATCGCGCTTCAGGAATCCACCGAGTTCAACATCGTTGCCTATCAATACGAAAACGTTGCGGCCACAGATGAATCCAATCTCGAATTGGTTACTGGTGGTTTCCGCACAATTACCGGTGTCATAGGCACCCAGAGCAGAGAGAATTACGAAGCCGGTGTCTCCAATTTCGCCACTATTGGTATTCGGGGCACAGACTACGAGGTAGTACTGACTCCACAAGGTCAGGTTCTTACCGGTGTATATGATGGCGGTACTACTGTATCCAACGATCAGGGTTCTCTCGATTTAGGTATCGATGCTGACTACGACTTCGCGCGCGTACCAAGCCCCAACGCCGCCCCAATCGGTTTGCTGGTGCAACCTCCAGGGCTCGGCAATCTCGACGTATCGGTCACCGATGACGGTGGTGACGATGACGAGGGCCAGGACGGTGGAGATGACCAGGGCGATGGAGATGATGGCGCCCAGGACGGAAATGGAGACGATGGCGGCGACCAGGACGGAACCAATGATGGTGCCGGAGACAATGACGGCGGTGATACTGGCCAGACAGACAATACAGATACACAGGACAATGCGGGTGCGAACATAGCACCACCTGCCGCAGCGGTGATTGCAGAAACTCCTGCCGCTGATACTGCTGGCACTGCTGTTGAGGA
>CAYTLI010000024.1:0-21493 GCA_964438455.1 uncultured Pseudohongiella sp. | reverse complement strand
TCTGTTTGCCGAAGCAGAGTTGCGCCGCCGCCATATAGAAGTGGTGCTGGAAAAACCGGTAGAGAGTATTCAGCCGAACAAAGTCGTCTGTGCAGACGGCGGCGAATACCCTGCTGATTTCATCATCTATGCAACCGGTGCCAGCATCCCACAATGGCCTCTTGAATGCGGACTGAAACCAAGCGAAGACGGCTTTATCGAGGTCAGGCCAACCCTGCAGACCAGCAGCCACGATTTTGTGTTTGCTACCGGAGATGCAGCCACGGTGCAGAACGAATTCCGTCCCAAGTCGGGTGTTTATGCAGTCCGGCAGGGCAAGGTGCTGGCTGAAAACCTGCGTCGATTTGCGACCCACCGGGAACTGCGCACATATTTTCCGCAGCGCAAGGCGCTCGCATTAATGAGCATGGGCAATCGCAAGGCGATTGCATCTCGCGGCAACTTCTTTTTCCAGGGCCGCAGCATGTGGTCACTGAAAAACTGGATCGATTCCAGGTTCGTGCAGAAATTTTCGATTATGCCGGAGATGAAAACAGATCTGGCACTCGAACCCGGTCTGGTCGACAAGCAGACAGAACAGCGCCTTCGACAACACGCCATGCGCTGCGCCGGCTGTGGTGCCAAGGTAGCGGCCGATGTCCTGGCCGAGGTGTTGGAGGAAATACCGTCGCCGACGGGTGAAGACATTCTCGTATCCGCTGGCGGCATAGAAGACGCCTCGCGTATTCAGCTGGAAGATGGGCGCATATTGATTCAGAGCGTGGATCACATCAGGGCACCAATCAATGATCCATGGCTATTCGCTCAGATCGCCACCAACCACTGCCTCAGTGACATCTATGCGATGGGGGTTATGCCCCACTCAGCACTTGCGATTGTTGGAGTGCCACAGGCAGAACGCCGATATGCGCGACAACAGATGCGCGAGCTAATGCTGGGCTGCACCAGGATATTGAGTGAAGAGGATTGCAGCCTGGTCGGTGGGCATTCTGCAGAAACTGAGAGCCTGCAATTCGGACTCTGTGTTAATGGCTTCGGTGACAAGAATGCACTGCTCGGTAAAGCGGACGCAAAAGAAGAGCAGGCAATCATCCTGACCAAGCCCCTGGGCACAGGCACCTTGCTGGCAGCGGACATGCGCAGCAAGGCCAGGCACGAATGGATGCAGGATGCAGTGGACAATATGCTGCAATCCAATCGCGCGGCAGCAAAAATAATCGTGGCACATGGCGCCAACGCCTGCACCGACATTACCGGTTTCGGGCTGGCTGGCCACTTGCTGGAAGTACTGGAAGCGAGCAGCTTACGTGCGGAGTTGGAACTGCACAGGGTTCCAGCACTTGCGGGAGCACTGCAATGCCTGGACGGTGGCATCTTCAGCTCCCTGCACCAGGACAACAGCCTGATAACGGGCAGCATGGAAACCGGCGCACACGGACTCTCCGAAGCGCAATTGCAACTCTTGTTTGATCCCCAGACCGCTGGTGGCCTGCTGTTTACCATCGACACGAGCAAGGCTGACGCCTGTCTGCAGACATTGATAGATGCCGGATACAAACATGCTGCACTGATCGGTAGAACAATGAGCAGCGAGGATTCGGCAACAGCAATTCAGCTGCTGTGACGCTGGTATGCTGGTCCCTCCACATGGAAGTTGGCCGGGAGCTGCTGTATAGTCTGTCAATTCCCGATCGCGATCAGGACTGTTTAATGCCCTTCTATCAACGTCTTCCAGTTTTCCGGTTCACTAGCGCATCCCTGCTCGTGCTTCTGGTTTACAGTTTTTCCATACCAGTTACCCTTGGGCAGAACTCCGGCGCCAATGCGGTCATAGAACGCTATGACAATCTTTCGCTAACCCGCGAAGGCCCAACTATAGACAGGGAACTGGCACAGAGGATGTTCCGTCGCGGCAACACCTACAGCAGTCTGGAGCGGCATGAAGAGGCGATAGAAGAATATCGCAAAGCAATCAGCGCCGACCCAAACTATGTTGATGCGATCAGGAACCTGGCGAACACTTACTATTTCCTTGAACGTTATGATGAAGCGAAACCCTTGTTGGCACGCTACATCGCGTTACAAACCACAACTTCTGCCGGACTGATTGCCGCCGTGCAGACTCTCGGCCAACTTGAGCGTAGCGACGGCAATTTTGAAAGCGCCATCGAGTATGACTTGCAGGCGATTGAGCTGGATCCAAACAACGATTCGCAAGTGCACATCATGGCCAACACTTATAACAACAGTGGTTATGCCGAAGCTGCCGTGCGCATCTATGCTGCTGCAATCGAAGTGATGCCAGAAAATGCGTTCTTCGACCGTAGCATGGGAAGAATCCTGGAACAGGAAGGCAGACTGGAAGAAGCTCTGCAAGCGTACAGAAGTGCAGCGAGCAAGGACACGGAATCAGATTTCTATGCGGATCTGGTGACCAACCTGGAAAACAGACTGGCGCGCTAGTCTGCCAGCAACAGGTTTATCGCTTGCTCTCTGGCGTCTTCATCTCTCGCGGCCAGCTCAGCGACTGCTGCATAAAATGGCGAAAGCTCGCCACCATTCTGCGCCAACAAGCTATCAAACGCAGGCACCAGGTCATTGTATGAGCTCACGGTTGAGAGTTGTGCGTTGTTCAATGATTGTGAGAACCAGTTGTCATATCCGGAATAGCCGCCCCAGGATTGCTTCAGTTCCTGGTACGCATCCCGCAATCCCTGTTGTAAGGCCTGCTTGCGCAGCCGCATCTGTTCAGCTTGCATCTCTTGCTGATAGAGTGCGTCGAACCTGTCACGCCACTCACTGACCATGGCAACAAAGCCTTCCTGCCGCTCGCTGTTCAGCAGCGCCTCTTGTTGCAGTCCCTGCTGACCTCTCGCGTCCAGCCAACGCCTGACACCCTCGCGCTCAACGGCAGTGGCGAAACTCTCATTGAAGGTTGTGTCACCAGGCAGATAAACAACCTGGTGGGCCAGCTCGTGAAAGATGAGTCCCGCGAGCTGGTAGTCGACGCGATCGATCACCGTACTCAGCAAGGAATCTTCGAACCAACCCAGGGTTGAATAAGCGTCTACTCCACCGGTGTAAACATCAAAACCTCGATCACCAAGCCGTTCCGCATAGCGAGCCGCACCGCTCTCGGAAAAATAGCCTCGATATGTCACACAGCCGGCGATCGGATAACACCAATTAACGTTGTCTGTTGAAAATTCAGGTGCAGCAAAAACATTCCACACCACATGCTCTCTCTGCACATCAACATAACTTGCGTAGTTGTCATCGACAGGTAGTAGAAGCTCGGCAGCGGCAAATTCTCTCAACTCCAGTACCAGCTCGAATTTGCCGCGCATCTCATCACTGAGACTGTCATCTTCAAGCAGGCGCTCGATTTTTTCGCGGCCCATGACGATGGACAACTGTCCACGTGCAGCCTGGGTATAGTAAGAAACCGTTTCACAGGATAGGAGTGCGACGGAGAGCGATACCAAAATCAGGAACTTGATCTGTTTGCGACTATCCATGGGCAGCAACCTAGTCAGAGAACTACTCGCCCTGCAGGGTAACCACGATAGATCGACTGCTTCCGTGATTGCGATGCTCACCAAGATAAAGGCCCTGCCAGGTGCCGAGCTGCAAACAGCCCTCCCTTACCGGCAGCGTGAGCTCGTTTCCCAACAATCCGGATTTAATGTGCGCCGGCATGTCATCTGGCCCCTCATAGGTATGCTCATAATGAGGCTCTCCCTCTGGTGCAAGCTGATTGAAGTGTGCCTCCATGTCACGCCGGACAGAACTGTCTGCATTCTCATTGAGGCTGAGAGATGCGGATGTGTGTTGCAGTAGAAAGTGCGCCAGGCCAACCTGCAGTTGTTGCAGCTCCGGAATTTGCGCGAGCACTTCGTCGGTAACCAGATGAAAGCCTCTGGACTTTGGCGTTAAACTGATTTTTTTCTGGAGCCACATAGGCTGGATCAGGGCTCGACGAGTTCTATCTCAAATAGATGCGCCCAGTGCTTGCCGGTTACAAAGAGCCGGCCTTGAGCCTCATCCCAGGCAATACCGTTGAGCACAGCTTCCCAACTCCCCAGCTCTGTTTGCGCGGACAGACCGGTCAAATCGACCAGTGAGTTCACGCTTCCTGTTTGCGGATCAATGCGCAGGATGAAATCTGTTTGCCAGACATTCGCCCAGATCTCACCGTCTATGTATTCCAGTTCATTGAGATTGACGACCGGGCTGCCGTTGAGAGTCACCTGCAGCTTGTGAGTTGGCACGAAAGTCTCTGGATCCAGAAACTGTAGTTCGGCGCTTCCATCACTGAGAATCAGATGCTCGCCATCATAGGCCAGCCCCCAACCTTCAGTCGCATTGTAGTGTGTGTCTACCTGCTCAAAAGTTTGCAGGTCATAGACAAACACCAGGTGAGATTTCCAGGTCAGTTGGAAGATACGATCTTCGACCAGTTCGATACCCTCGCCAAAGTATCGATTTGCCAGCGGCACTGATTGTATCGGCGTGGCATCTTCTACCGTGCGCTTGCTGAGATTGGAGAAACCTTCCTTACCGGTACCTTCATAAAGATGCCCATCATGAAAGAACAGACCCTGGGTAAAGGCTTCAATGTTGTGAGGATAGGTATTGAGCACACGATAGCCATAACGAGTTACCTCTTCCTGGGCCTGGACCGGAAGTGCAAACGCGATGATAAACAATAATAGTATGCGCAAAATTTTGTTCCTCAGCCTGGTTCCTGAATTGCTGACCTTCAGCGATACTTCAAAATCCAGTGTTGGCGCAGGGGTAATTTGCCGTTGCTTCAATTAAAATACTTTCCCCAGAACATCTGACCACAATGAATGGAAAAGTTTTCAGGAGAATAACATGTCGGCCGACTGCCTATTCTGCAAAATTATCGCAGGCGAACTACCCTCGAACAAGGTCTATTCCGACGAGGAAGTGATTGCTTTCGAGGACATAGCCCCTGCCGCCCCGACCCATATCCTGGTCATCCCCACCCGACATATCGGTGCCATCAACGAGGTCGAGGCCGATGATCAGGCGCTGCTGGGCAAGCTGCTACTTGTCGCCAACAACATTGCCCGGGAGCGAGGCCTGGACGACGACGGTTTTCGCTATGTAATCAACACGGGGGAAGACGGCGGCCAGACCGTTGGACACATTCACCTGCACATTCTCGCCGGTCGCCAGATGACCTGGCCGCCCGGCTAGGCCAGATTAGCTGGCGAGACTGAGGATAGCCTCTGCAGTAGGCGCCACCACTCCCCGCTCAGTGATATGGGCGGTGACCAGGCGAGCCGGCGTGATATCGAACCCAAAATTGCTTGCCGCGGTCCCCTCTGGCGCCAGCGCAAGCTGACCCAACTCTCCGGAAGCGAGCATGCCCTGAATATGGGTCACCTCCTCTGCCGCGCGCTGCTCAATAGTCACTGCTGCGAGTCCTTCAGTTGCACTGAAGTCGATTGTTGAAACGGGAAACGCAACGTAGAAAGGAATTTCGCAATCGGCTGCCGCCACCGCTTTCAGATAGGTGCCAATCTTGTTGCAGAAGTCACCATTGACCGCGGTGCGATCGCTGCCCACGAGACACAGATCTACTTCACCGGTTTGCATCAGATGCCCACCGGCATTATCGACAATCAGGGTATGGTCGATGCCATTCTGGGCCAGCTCCCAACAGGTCAGGGCAGCACCCTGGTTACGTGGACGCGTCTCATCCACCCAGACATGCACGGGAATGCCCCGGGCGGCAGCTTTGTAGATCACGGCCAGCGCTGTACCCCAGTCCACAGTTGCCAGGGAGCCAGCGTTACAGTGAGTAAGAATATTAAGCTTTGACTGCGTCTCTTTTTTGCCGAGCCAAATCTCGTTCAGCAGCTCGGCACCGTGTTCACCAATGGATTCACAGATCGCGATGTCTTCTTTTTCCATCAGCTGTGCAAGCTGCAGCGCCTCGCCAACTCTCTGCTCTATCGGTACTGCCGCAAGTTGATCGGCGCAGCGCTGTAACGCCCAGCGCAGGTTTACTGCGGTCGGCCGTGTTGCCGCAAGCTCGCCAAGCGCAGAGTCGAGAGATTCGGGGTCTTCACGCAGTGCCAGATAAATACCATAGGCCGCTGTCACCCCGATTAGTGGCGCACCTCGCACCTGCATTCCGGAGATAGCAGCAAGCACATCGGCCAGATTTTCCAGGCTGCGGATTTCCAGTCGGTGCGGCAACAGGGTCTGGTCGATAATGTAAACCCGATCTTCATCAAGCTGATACCAGATACTCTGCCTGCTCTCACCGTCGATGCGCATCGGGATCAGATCACTCGCTCGTTACCGCCATCGACCGGTACCTGGGCGGCAGTAGTCTTGCTGAAGTTATTTCCAAGCAGCGCCACAATCGTTGCAGCAACATCTGCTGAGTGTATCTCCGTGCGCAACACATTGGACTGTTTGTATTGCTCAACGCTGACGCCGTAGTGCGCCGCTCGGCTGTTCAATACTTCCTCGTTCCATAACTCGGTATCGTAGACAGCATTGGGATGTACCGTGTTGATGCGGATACCTTGCTCCCCCAGTTCCAGTGCGGCCACTCTTGCCAGTTGCTGCAGCCCAGCCTTGGCCACCGAATAGGCACCGGCGCCCGGGCCAGGGGCAGGCACATTCTTGGAACCAACGATAACAATAGCCGGCTCGAAACCGTGCTTGAGAAATTTCAGCGAGGACCTGAGTAATTTCATGTGCGAGCTGAGATTCAGCTCCAACGATGCCTGCCAGTTGTCATCTTCAAGCTCTTCGATGTTGGCACTGGCTGGAAAATTGCCCGCGTTACTGACCAACAGGTCGATACCACCGAAGCTCTGCACCGCCGCGGAAAGTGCAGATTCTAGCTGTTGTTTATCGGTAACATCACAGCGCAGGGCCAGCACTGAAGGATCGGCATGGAGAGGATCGGTTTTGTCGGCGATATCCAGTGCGACAACGACCGCTCCGCGATCGAGCAGTGCCAACACGGAGGCTCTGCCGATACCTGAAGCGGCGCCGGTAACCACGGCGACCTTGCCTTCAAGCTCGGCGCGCTTGCCGCCACTTTTGAGCTTGGCCTGCTCCAGCTCCCAGTACTCCACATCAAACAAGTCAGCCCGGGGAAGTGTCTGCCAGCCACCCAGCGCCACAGCCTGCTGAATGGCCTTCAGGGTATGGGTAGTGATGTCAGCAACAATTCCCAGCCGCTTGAGATTAACCGCAAGATATACCATGCCCCGGTTCCGCCATACGCCATAACGCGGCATGGTATCGAGCATCTGATGATCATCACGACTGAATTCAGCGAAGTATTGCTGATACAAATCGGCAAATTGTGCCAGTCCAGTTCGCGGGTCGTCTTCAAAAACCGCCCCGAATGCCTTGGCATGAATGGTGTGGTCAGGCGTCAAGGGACCACGCTGTATGAGTTGGCTCGCGTCGTCCAGACTGGCGAAGCCTGTCGCAGCTGCCGAGCTGTCCAGCCTGACCAGCACCGGACCTCCAAACAATGTACCAGCCGCCCTTCTCAGCTCGCTCAACTTGACCAGGTCAGCGGAATCGGGATTCGCCTCTGCACTCGCGATGGATTTTGCTGTGTGTTCGACCAGGTAATGTTCGGCCATGCCCACCAGTCCAATCATGTTTTCATAGCTGACCCTGGCGTCGTCATCAAAGGTGAAGATGCCATGATGCATCAACACGATGCCGCGCAACTTACTCCAGTCGATGCCGGCAGTTGCCGCCGCTACCTGACGGGCGAGAATAAAGCCGGGCATGATATACGGCAGGATCAGCACCTCGTCGCCATAGATCTGCTTGAGTATTGCCTCTCCATCGGGTGAATTGCTGATTGTCACCACCGCATCCGCGTGACTGTGATCTACATACTTGTGCGGGATCAGCGCATGGAGAATAGCTTCGACAGATGGCGTTGGCCCGCTTGGGTCGAGCAGCGCCAGGCGTAGCTGACGCATCATTTCACTGTCGCTCAGTGTTTCGAGCTCGCCCAGGCGACGCAAATAATCCAGTTGTGTGGCCGGGAAACCGGCCTCTTCGATTGTTCTCAGATCCCAGCCAGATCCTTTCACGTACAGGGCTTCAACCGCATCGCCGAATACGTCTTTATGGCTCGCCTTGACTGAGGTATTGCCTCCTCCATGCAAGACCAGATCGCTATTGGCACCCATGAGCCTGGACGAGTAAGCCCGCAGGCTAACCGGGTTGTCTGCGCAGGCTGCGGCTTCGGTTTGATTCCAGAGACTTTTAATTGTTGTCATTGCTGGTGTTGATCTGGGTGTTGTTTAGCGACGGCAGGGTTACAAGAAACGGCGGTACAAACAAAAACGCACCATCGATGATGGTGCGTTCAGCAAACTTTATGTGGTCGAACTAATCTAGTTTGGTTCGACTATCGAAATGTTCTGCATACCAGCCTGGCGAGCAGCATCCATAATCATTACCAGTGTGCTCACTTCGGATTCATGATCGGGCTGGATAATTACCGAGGCAGCAGGGTTTTCTGCCTTCAACTGGTCGATATTGGAGCGAATCTGAGTCGCAATAATCGGGCGCGGATTACCATTAAGAATAATCTCGTTGTTTGGCCCAATCTCGAACAGGATGTTCTTCTTGTCCTCCGGGTTATCCGGTGGCGGCTCATTGTTATTGTTATCGCTGCTGGCAGCATTAATAGCGGTTTCGGAAAGAAAAGTCGCTGTCACTACAAAGAAAATCAGCAGGATAAATACCACGTCAAGCATCGGCGTCAGATCGATCTTGGCATCATCTTCTGAGCGCTTACCGGCGATTTTTTTCATTATATGGCCCTGACATAAATACTGTGGAGAGCAGAGTATATCAGCGCCCGTGAGAGATGCAAAAACAGCTATTCCGGCCACTTCCCCTGTCCGGGGCGCAGGCAAGAAAAAAGGAGGCGCTGGCGCCTCCTTTCTTCGTGCAATCCCTGGCAAACCCGCTGCAAACCACGTTATACGTGGCCTGCAGCAATCTCCATCTATTTCTTCAGGGAGTTTACCGTGAACTTGATCAGCTCCTTGAGCTGACGGGCATTCTTGCCATCGCGGGCATTGACCCGGACGCCGTGTAGCATATTGATGAGGATATCGGCCGCAGATTCGACACTCACGCCCTTCTTCAGCTTGCCCTTTTTTTGTGCTTCCTTGAGTCGTTTGACCATTGGCTTGCGGATGTTGGCCAGGGAGGCGCGAATCACCCGCTTCATTTCGCGATCATAATTAATACTTTCACAAATTGAATTAACCAGCAGACATCCCATGGCACGATGCTTGTTGCTGATGCCGATAACGGATTCCTGGAAGAAGGTATCGATCGCTTCCCAGGGTCCAAGTGCGTCATTCTTCAATGAGCTGGCAATGTGCTGATCCATGATGACGTTGTACTGATCGACACAAGACTTGAAGAATGTGTCCTTGTCACCGAAAGAGTTGTAGAGAGTGCCCCGATTAATGCCGGTGCAGTCGAGAAGTTTCTGGACCGAACTCGCTTCGTATCCTTCCTTCCAGAATTGTTCCATGGCATTGTTTAAAACCTTTGCCTCTTCAAATTCGACTGGTCGTGCCATATCGCTTGTTTAAAAACCTCTTGAATATTTTTGAAAGCACCGTGGTATTTGCATTTTGTTTGCAATTTCCCGGGGCCAGAAATCGAAAGCGCGCTATTGTATTACAGCAAATTTCCATTTACACGCACTGAAACGGGAAAAATGTGAATGAATCGGCTTTTTTGGAACGCTACTTCGCCAATCGAAGAAATATCAGGAAGAAAATTGGGAAGATTGCATCAAATGACCTGCGGCATTAATAACAGGTCGGTAAAAAATGCTGCAGCCTGGTCAAGCCACAGAGGATTGATCAATTTTTGATCAATCTGGATTTCTACAGATTGGAAACGATCGTAACGATCAAACCTAACAGCCCTCCAAACGCACATCCCCATACAACCAGCCAACCCAGGTGCTTGCGGATCATGGTCTGAACAATCTCTTTCACCATCGTCGGCGTCATCTTATCCAGTCGCTGATCGATCAGTTCTTTCAACTTTTCCAGGATTGCCTCTTCATCGAGAGCATCTTTTAATGCATCCTTGAGCTTGTCCTGAAAACTTCCCGCATCGAACTGTTCATGAAAATAGTCGCGCATCTTCTCTACGAAGGGCTCTTTCAAAGGCTTTAGCGCATCCCTGCCACCGAGCATGCCCAGCATGCCAGAGAACGACGAGTTCATGATCACATCGAGCAGCGACTCAAACGCCTGTTCCAGATCCAGTTTCTCAATGCTGTCCTGCAACTGGGCTCCGAGTTTTTCAGAAGTATCGCCTTCCCCATGAAAGAAGGCTTCCAGATCGCCGTGCTCGAAGAACTGCTCCATGATCAGATTGCGAATGCCAAGCTTGAAATCTTCGAAACGAATCTGGATCACCCCGGAACCATAGAGCCCGGGAATGCGCTCAAACAGCATATGTACTGCCAGCCAGTTGGTAATTCCACCGGAGAGTGCGAACAGACCTGTGTTGAGAATGTAGACCTGGTAAGGACCGGTAGTCAGCAAGCCTATGCCAACCAGACTCGCAGCGAGCAGATTACTGACAAGACTCTTGTTAATGACTACACCTATCTGGCCGGTTAATTGAAGGCGGCATCATAAATGATTGCTTTGAAGCGAGGCAACACTGCTGGTGGTGGAGTGTCAGTTCAGTGGTAACTTGCGTTGTGAAGCAATTGGCATCCGCGCCCTGATGTCGCGCAACCTGTGCAGATCTATTT
The DNA here is from genome assembly GCA_964438455.1 of uncultured Pseudohongiella sp. Classification (GTDB taxonomy): domain Bacteria; phylum Pseudomonadota; class Gammaproteobacteria; order Pseudomonadales; family Pseudohongiellaceae; genus UBA9145. The sequence goes on along the minus strand of CAYTLI010000024.1, from coordinate 10,662 downwards.
CTGCCACAGCAACACCTTCACCTTCTTCATGCTGTGCAAGAATCACACCCCAGGGGTCGATGATCATGGAATGACCCCAGGTTTCCCGCCTTTCATTGTGCCGACCACCCTGCCCGGCAGCAATGACGTAGCATTGGTTTTCAATGGCTCTCGCGCGCAGCAATGTCTCCCAGTGTGCCTCTCCGGTAACCCGTGTAAAGGCTGCCGGAACTGTCACCAGTTCCGCTCCCATACTGTAGAGTTCTCTATACAGCTCAGGAAAGCGCAGGTCATAACAAACTGTCAGCCCAAGCTTGCCCACGCTTGTATCGGTGCAAACTATTTCATCACCGGCCTCATAACTTCTTGATTCTGAATAACTGGCCTGTGAATCGGCGACAGTGACGTCGAACAGATGAATCTTGTCGTAACGGGAGATCAGGTCTCCCTTCTCGTCATAAACCAGGCTGGCGGGTCTTACCCGGTCATCTTCGATGAGATAGGCAGCTTCGCCCGCTTGCTTTCCGGCTCGGGAAATCAGCGGTATGGTGCCTCCAACCAGGATGATTTGATGACTCCTTGCCTGTTCGGATAGAAAATCCTGGATCGGTCCACTGCCCTGCTCTTCCCCGTAAGGTCGCATGGGCCCGCCTTCAAGCACGGCAAATACTTCTGGCAGCAACACCAGCCTGGCACCCTGACTGCTTGCCTCGGCAATCAGTTGTGCTGCAGATTGCAGATTGGCATCCAGATCGGCGGAACTCACCATTTGCACAGCCGCTATCTTGTGAGTCATAAACACTCTCCCTGTGAATCAGTACCGGCAGTGAAGAGAAATTCCCCGGCAGCGCAAACAGTTGTATGTGCCATTATTGAAGCGGCGCCGGCTGCGCCGGGTCTGGAGAGTCGGGTGAACCAAAGGCCTGCTTGAAGCGCGGCTCCAAGCCGGCGAGCGGGCCGCTGAGGGTATACACGGCACTGGACAGACTATCTACCTGGTCACCAAAGATCTGATCGAACAGGTAAGCACCCACGGCGAGGGGGATATTTGCCGTGAGCAGCCCGATCCAGGGCAGATTATTGGATACCGGTAAGGTGACATACATCTCCCCTTCAATGACTTCATTGGCCAGGTCCAGGTCTCCGGTAATCTGGTAGAGGCTGCTCGGACCGGTGATCAACAAGCGATCCTCGATATGCATCCGGCCATCATCGAGGGAGAATTTACCGCTGATCTCGTCATAGGCAAGGCCGCGACGCAGCAGATCGTCACTAAACCGTAAACGCTGGAAGATGGCGGTAAGGTTGATAAAACTCACCAGGCGCAAAGCACCCTGCCCACCAGAATTTCGATTAAAGCGGCCCTCTTCAACCAGCAGGTCGATGCGACCGCTCAAATGATCACTGGAGAAGAACGCCGGCGAACCAGGCCAGCTTACTTCCGTTACGAAGGTCGCCCGGTTACTTTGCAGGCTCGGCGCATAACCATTTGCCGCCAGCACTTCGCCGATATCGTTCGCCACCAGTACACCAACCAATTCACTGGAATGGGATTCTCCATCAAAGTTCCAGCGGAAATGAGAATCCAGCGGTTCAATACCTTCACTCGGCTCATCACGACCCAAACGCAAGCCACGAAAATCAAAATTCAGATCATAAAATTCCGCACCCGCGTTAGTCGGAATCAGGGTGAACTCCCAGCTGCCATATTGGCGATCACCAATTGCAAAAGCATCTGTGGCGAATTCCATCAAAGGGAGTCCTCTGGGATCCAGATTCAACAGCGGATCGATCTGCTCTTCCGGCTCCTCTTCGACAACTGTTTCAATAGCTACCTGCGCCTCGTCCTGCAATACATTCCCGGCTGCATCCTCTTCATCGGATGGCAGAATGAGATAATCCAGATCCACTTGCAGATACTCCTGGTTATCGTAAGGGATCAGCACATCACCCTGAATTGATTCACTGCTCAGGGAAGCTAGCCAGCCCTGCCTGGTGTTTTCTGGTTCAATCCTGAAGTTCACCGTTGGCAGATCCTGATCGTAGAGCGAAAAAACGTCAGTTGCGATATCCACAAACGCGATATTGTCACCATAGGCGCTGGATGATTCTCCCGCGGCGCCGAGTGAAGCCACAAAGTCAGTCCATGCCTGCAATTCAAAACGCTGCATATCACCAAGAATTACCAGTCCAGAATCTGCACCAGAGGACAGAATCTCAGCATCGGGCATATCTTGCCCGAGGGTCAGGATTCCGCTATTTATCGAGCCATTCTCTATCCCCAGATTCATCTGCAGCTGGTCGCCCAGCGAGCCATCGATTGCCAGCGCATTGTCCCCAAAATCAAGTTGCAGGCTCAGCGCCATGGACTCAGCCGCCGACTTGCCAATCGGTTGCGGTAGATTAAGTGCAGCACCCTGCAGTCCGGATTCAATAGACAGGGAGTTTCTCGCTGCCGCCTCGCCAGTCTGATCGATTGTCATCAACGCTTCGTAATCGAACGAGCCACTCATGTGGGCCAACAGGTCACGAACAAAGTCGCTCTGTCCTGGCCAGCCAATCAGTTCTGCTGGCGTGGTAGTTCCCGTGCCACCGATGAAAATCCTCTGCAAGCTGCCGTTGTCAAACTCTGAAGATAGCTGGACAGAAACCTGGTCGCCGAATAACTGCGCACTCAGTGCGCTGGGTTCCAGTCCGGTTCTGGTATCGAAGATGACCGGACCAGTGAGATCAGAAACCGCCAGGTCGTAATCAGGTATGGCGAGCTCATTGTCTTCGATCAGGATATTCAGGCGCACATCTGGCTCGGCACCTGGCTCGCTGAGCGGTATCAGCACGTCAATGTCGGCATTGAAGTCACCAGCGACCGCCCAGTTGGAAAATGTTTCCTTGAGACCATCGTCCACCGGAATCTGCTGCAAATAGTCGAGCCCGAGGGTGGTCGACGCGCTGGCGACACCTGTTACAGTTAGCCAGTTCTCATCCAGCTCATTGCGGCGAATTCGGCCACTGGCTCGCTCAAGGTTTATACCCAGGCTGCTGCCACCACTAACCTGAATATCAATATTGTTGTCATCAGTAACTACCAAACCGGACACAGCACCCAGGTCAGGCCAGTCATCACTGTAATTAAGCTCGCCATTTTCCAGCACGAAAAAGCTCTGGAAAGTTTTTGTAACCGGCTCGGAACCCTCGATAGTATTGCCACGGAAAATCACGCCGCTATCAAGAACATCCCCATCCAGAATCGCCTGTTCCAGAAACTCCATACTATTGCGCAGGTTCGGCTGCACGCTGGAACCATCGGGCAGGAACAGGGATTTGTATTCCGCATCTACTCGTTGCGCACCAACCATCAGGTCGAGGCTTGCATCACGGCTACCATCCGGATGACGGTGGACCAGGGAAGCAAACTGTACTCGTCCGTCAACCGCTGGTGACTCTGCCATCACGATGCTGCTCAGCAGACTTACTCTTTCTCCATCCGTGCTGTCGACTTCAATATTCAGGCGGCCATTTACATAGTCGAAATCCCAAACCCTGGTAAAAGTGTTAGGAATGTTCATACTGAAGTTTTCAGATTCCACTTCCGCCACGCCGCTAACCAGACCCGCCTGCCGATCCACCTCAAGCTCCAGAAATCCAGTGAGGCCCCACATGTTCGGTGAGCCGCGCACAGAACCAACTTCCACATCCGCCAGGTTTGCACGTGAACGAATGGGTTCCTGTTGCTGAGAACCCAGAGGGATGGAGAGCGTAAAATTTTCCAATGCACCGGCAGGCGAGTAGCCGGCGAGTTGTTCGAGGGCTGCCGCATCGAGCAGACCGCTATCCATGGCCAGATCAGCAAGCAAACTGACCTCAATCAGGTCCGCCCTGGCGGTAAACAACTGGTCAGGTACGAAATGGACGAAGGCATTAAAGTCACGCCAGAACTCAGCGCCGTAATTGATCGCCATATCAGACAGCGCCACTTCCCAGTGGTCGCGCGCAAGCCCCCTCGAGAGAGCAGACTTGCCCGAAAAATCCTGAAACGCAAGAGGCGAGCCTTCATCAAGTTCGATGGTGAGGTTGCTCAAGGAAAACTCACTCTGCGCACTGTCTACCTCACCGTCGGCAAAATCTATCCACAGATCGGCAATACCTTCCAACTGCTGGATTTCAACATCGGCAAGATTCAGCGCGGTGAACAGGGAGCTATAGTCTGCCTCGGGAATGGCAACGTGAATCTTCCCGTCCAGCTCTGTGAGCTGATCACCCTGAACCTCCATGGAAAAGGCCAGTTGTTGGGGATTTCTCTCCAGATTGGCATTGATGTGAAGAAAATGGTCGTCGCCCTGGTTCTGGATAGTGGCAAGACCGTTGGTAAAGATAAACGAATCGCCAGACATGGTATTGACGTTGATCACCACGTTGCGCAAGTCCAGACGATTGAAACTGAGAAAAGTCTGGTAAAGAGTATCCAGGTTGATTGGTTCTTCACCCGATACATCAACACCACTCAATTGCCAGCCACCAGTGGCATTCTGCTGCAGGTCCAGCTCCAGGCTTTCGACTATGAATTCCTCCAATACCCAGCGCCTTTGCCAGACACTGCGAGGCATATCCACAATCAACATTGCGCTGTCAAAATACAGCGCGCTGGATGCGACCTCATCCGGGTGACTGTCAGCGGCAACGGCCAGGCGCAGCCCGTCTATGCTGATGACCGGATTAAATCCGCTAAAACTACCGGTAAGGGAATCAATCTGAACCGGAATACCACTGTTCTCGAGTATTTGCTGTTCCAGGAACTCTGCATAAGCAGATACGGCGGGCATAAACTGACGACCTGCACTGACATAGGCCGCCAGCAGCACGACGCTAACCACGACGAGCAGAATGAGTTGTTGCAGAATTCTTTGAAGGATAGTCGCTAACATAGTAGGTGCTGGTAGCTCTAGTGGCCGCTAAGACTGGCTCCGGCCTGCCAGAGAAGTATCAGGCTGACCCTCTTTTAGCGCAGAAAATCTGAACAGGAACTGAAGAATATCCACCGACCCCTTGCGGGCATTGCGGTCGCCACCCGGGCTTGAACACGCCTAGTACAGAACAACATCGAACTGCTCTTGAGTATACATAGGTTCCACTTCGAATTTGACCGTCTTGCCGATTAATTCCTCCAGGCTGGCGAGGGTGTCGGACTCTTCGTCGAGGAGACGATCCACCACGATCTGCGACGCCATCACCAGTAGTACGTCATTTTCATAGGCCCGGGCCACATTGAGAATTTCCCGGAATATTTCATAGCATACGGATTCCGGAGACTTCAGGGTGCCGCGGCCATCACAGACCGGGCAATGGCTATTCAGCGTCTGCCCCAGGCTCTCCCGGGTTCTCTTCCGGGTCATCTCTATCAGCCCGAGCTGTGAAATCCCGGTGATGCTGGTGCGCGCATGATCCTTCTCCAACGCCTTGGCAAATGTTCTCTGCACTTGCCGCTGGTGTTCCGGATCCAACATATCGATGAAATCAACAATGATGATGCCGCCGAGGTTTCTGACCCGCAGTTGTCGGGCAATTGCTGTGGCTGCCTCCAGGTTGGTTTTCAGAATAGTTTCCGCGTGATTGCGACTACCCAGGTAGCCTCCCGTGTTGACATCGATTGTTGTCATCGCTTCCGTCTGGTCGATGATCAGGTCGCCACCAGATTTCAGTTTTACCGCACGACCCAGCGCGCGATTGATTTCATCCTCGATGCCATAGAGATCGAAGATAGGTCGCTCACCACTGTAAAGTTCAACCCTGGTATCAAGCTCTGGTACAAAATCATCAAGAAAATTCTGCATGGCCTCGAAGGAGGCTTCATCATCTACACGAATTTTTTCAACTTCCTGTCGAATCAGATCCCTCACGGTACGCATATAAAGGGGCACTTCGCCATAGACAGCCTTGATTCCGTCATTGCGCGCGATGCGCTCCTCGACCTTGCTCCACAACCTGCGCAGGAATCGAACATCTTCCTGCAGCTCCTCAAAACTAGCACCCTCGGCGGCAGTCCTGATGATGAAACCACCGCTCTCATCCCAGGACTCTGCTTCCAGCACCTCCTGCAACAGGCCCATCAGTCGCTCACGCTCTTCTTCATCCTCGAGACGTTGGGAGATTCCCAGGTGACGATTCCTCGGCATATAGACCAGGTTGCGCGACGGCAAGGTCATGTGAGTAGTTAACCTGGCCCCTTTGCTGCTGATTGCATCCTTGGCAACCTGCACGATGATGTCCTGGCCTTCGCGCAGGGACTCCTGGACAGGACTCGGTAATTCATCCCTGACTTCGAAACCTTCGGCGTCTATCGCAGAGATATCCGAGTTATGGATGAAGGCAGCACGCTCTAATCCGATATCAACAAATGCAGCTTCCATGCCTGGCATGACACGGACGACGCGGCCGCGAAAAATGTCACCCACATGCCCTCTTTTATTGTGTCTCTCGATATAGACTTCCTGCAGCAGGCCATTCTCGATGAGCGCGACGCGAGTCTCCATCAGGGTGACGTTGATCAGTATTTCTTCACTCATCTTTGATTTCTGTGACTTCTGTTGCCGGCTGCCAGCATGGCAGTCCAAACTCTGTTAATAATTCTGCTGTCTCAAACAAGGGCAATCCCATCACCCCACTGTAACTGCCGGAAATGGATTGCACAAACACGGCAGCCATTCCCTGTATGGCGTAGGCACCTGCCTTGCCCAGGGGTTCGCCGGTTTCCCAATAGGCTTCGATTTCTTTCTTCTCAATAACACGGAAGCACACTTCGGTGCTGCTCAAGCGGGACTCCACCTTATCGCGGCTGGCCAGCGTCACCGCGGTGAGCACCCGGTGCTTCACCCCTGAAAGTGCCTGCAGCATTGACAAGGCATCTTCCCGGTCTCGCGGCTGTCCCATGATCCGGTCCTCATACACCACAACCGTATCCGAACCCAGCGCCACAACATTGTCCCCGTCTTGCTGTGCCAGGCAGGAACGAGCCTTGCCTTCAGCGAGGCGACAGACCAGGTCGCGTGGTGATTCACCAGGATTTGCAGTCTCGTCGATGTCCTGGGGAGAAACCTCGCACTCCACGCCGATCTGGGCGAGTAATTGTCGGCGCCGTGGTGATGCAGAGGCAAGAACGAGTCTGGGAGAGCTCACGAAAGTCGGAAAGGTTCTAGTGAACGTCGAAACTGCGTCTGGTCTGACGCAGGAGCTGGAACAATGACGGCCAGATGATCGCACTGGTCAGTGCCGCCATCAGGAACATCAGACCGGAAGAATCTGTCTGGTTGGTCATGATACGCAGCCAGTGATGAAGCACCAGGTTGATACCCACCAGCGCCAGCACCAATCCAGCCTGCTGCAGTGCGGAGAACATGCGCAAGCGCAGGTGGAGATTGAGAGTAATATAGGCGATCAGAACCAAACCCAGCGCATTCAGTCCCAGCACAGATCCTTCCAACACATCGAGCACGATTCCGGCAACCCAGGCCGAGCCAATACCGACACGATGGGGCAATGCCATTGCCCAGTAAATCAACACCATGGGCACCCATTCCGGGCGATAGTTCATCGCCCAGTCGGGAAACGGCACGATAGCCAACAGGTAGGCAATAAAAAAGGTGAGAAAGATAACCCAGGTTGCATGTGCTCTGCGCTGCATAGAACTACCTAGAGGTTGTCCTGGCCAGCATCCAGCTGAGACACCTGGTTGTCATCAGCCACTGCTTCCACTTGCTGTTCCGTCTCAAACACCGGTTCCGGTATCAATGTCTCCTCACTGGCAAATACCAGCATGACATGCCTGGTGCTGGCGAGATCGGCCAGTGGGCGAGCAGTGACTGTGGCAAAGTCTTGCCCTGGGTCAGCATAGACGCTGGTGATTTCCGCGACGGGATAGTTTTTGGGGTACACCTGACCCATTCCAGAACTCACCAGCAGATCACCAGCCAACATGTCCTGGGTCTGAGTGACAAACTCCAACTCTAACTCCGATGCGGTGGAGCGACTGCCACGCGCCAGAGCACGCTCACCGTTTCTGTTCACCTCGACTGGAGTGACATGATGGGAATCGGTAATCAACAGCACCCAACTGGTGAACGGCAGCACTTCCACCACCTGCCCCATCAGACCATTTGCATCGAGCAATGCCTGACCGATGAATACGCCATCCTCGGCACCTTTATTAATCAATACCCGTTTCGCATACGGATCCGGAGAAACATTGATGATCTCCGCCGGCAATACTTCACCTGGAATAACCTGGGTAGCCTCACGCAGGTCACGCAGGCGATTGTTCTCACTGGCCAGGGACTCCAACAGTTGCAGTTCCCGCTGCGCAACCAGCAGGGCTTCGCGCAATTGCTCATTCTCTTCCAGCAAATCAGTGCGCGATACGAACACATCATCAATCCAGAATGAGACACGCGCCGGCGTGTCGGCGACCCAATAAACAGGCGTGGTGAGATAACCCAGACCAAAGCGCACACGCTCCAGATACCCAAAGCGGCTATCGGCAAACATGATGCAAATAGAGAGCAAGAGGAAAGCCAGCGCCCTGTATTCCAGGGCAACGCCTTTTATAAACAGGGTCTTGTCGATGGCGGGCTACCTCGCAGGATGGGTTACGATCTCGGTCTACGGCATGACTGCCGGATTACCGGAAATTATAGCCCCCTGCTAACGGCTGGAAAACCGGGGCTTTCCAGCACTATCGGGCGCTGCAGTTGGCTAATCCAGCGCAGCAGCTGCTTAATCAAGCGCCGCGGCTAACTAATCAAGAGTTACCAGATCGATATCGTGGGCATCCATCAGCTCCATGGCCTTACCACCACCACGGGCAACACAGGACAGGGGATCTTCAGCCACGATCACAGGCAATCCGGTTTCTTCGGAGAGCAGCTTGTCGAGATCTTTTAGCAGGGCACCACCACCGGTGAGCACCAGGCCGCTCTCGGCAATATCAGACGCCAGTTCGGGAGGTGACTGTTCCAGCGCGCTCTTCACTGCCTGAACGATAGCTGTCAACGGTTCCTGCAGAGCTTCGAGTATCTCATCGCTGTTCAGGGTGAAGCTTCGGGGCACGCCTTCCGCCAGGTTGCGGCCACGCACATCGATTTCGCGAATCTCACTGGAACTACCCACATAGGCGCATCCGATCTCTTTCTTGATACGCTCTGCCGTGGCATCACCGATCAGGCTGCCGTAGTTGCGACGCACGTGGGTGGTGATGGCTTCGTCGAAACGGTCACCACCGACACGAACAGACTCGGAATAGACCACGCCGTTGAGCGAGATAATGGCGATTTCCGTGGTACCACCACCGATATCCACCACCATCGAGCCACTGGCCTGCTCTACTGGCAGCCCGGCGCCGATCGCTGCGGCCATGGGTTCCTCTATTAGTCTCACATCCCGGGCTCCCGCGCTGGCAACCGATTCGCGGATGGCGCGACGCTCAACCTGGGTGGATTTGCAGGGCACACAGACCAGCACCCTTGGGCTGGGAGGAAAGAAGCTGTTTTCATGCACCTTATTTATAAAGTGCTGCAGCATTTTTTCGGTAACCTGGAAATCGGCGATCACACCATCCTTCAGGGGCCGAATGGCGGTGATATTGCCAGGAGTACGACCAAGCATGCGCTTGGCGTCAGAACCAACGGCGGTCACTGTTTTCTGGCCATTGTGGGTCCGGATGGCGACCACTGAGGGCTCGTTGAGCACGATACCTTCATCGCGCACATAGATCAGAGTATTTGCCGTACCCAGGTCGATAGACAAATCATTGGAGAACATTCCCCGTATTTTCTTAAACATGTAGTTTCGTGTGCCTCAAAAACTGGTTCCAAGCCCGATGGCGTGTGTTCCTTTATTGATTCCTAAATAAGACGGCACATCGGCCCATTGATTTAGGTTGAGATGAGGATTTCTTGGCGGCCTAGGGGGTTAGAATGGCTGATGGAATCTCCTGGAGCTGACGACCGGCGAATCATACATTGACAGGACTTGGACCGACCAAAAGGTCGTAAGTTGCAGATTTTCAAGTATAATCTCGCCTTCTCGCGAATTAGGACGCACTCTAGCAACCGTTAGGGGCTAGAGCAAGTAGGTTCATTCATTTAATTGAGCATACTTTTGAACACCGTCGAAGAAGCGATAAAACCAGCCCCAATACAGGATAAACCGGAGCAGAACCATGGCCTTCGACAGGTCTGAAGTTGAAAAAGTCGCCCAGCTGGCTCGCTTGCACATCAGCGATGCTGATGCGGACGAAGTCGCCTCGCGTATTACCGATATCCTCGCTCTGATCGACCAGATGCAGTCAGTGGACACCGAATCGGTTGAACCGCTGGCGCATCCGCTGGATATGACCCAGCGCATGCGAGCAGACCAGGTCACGGAAGAAAACCAGCGCGAACAACTGCAGACCCTGGCGCCACAGAGCGAACAAGGGCTCTACCTGGTACCGAAGGTCATCGAGTAGGCTTCCCATTCGCTCCATCAAACAGCAATTCTGGCAATCCAACAGCACTGACAAGTACTTGACCCGATGATCGAAAAAACAGCAGCAGAACTTTCTCGCGCCCTGGCTGGCGGCGAATGCTCCAGCGTAGAACTTACCCGGGCCTACCTGGATCGCATCGGGCAGCTTAACCAGTCTCTCAATGCCTA
>CAYTLI010000023.1:20803-21559 GCA_964438455.1 uncultured Pseudohongiella sp. | reverse complement strand
CTCTGCTGCCAAGCGCCAGGATAGCCTCAGGAGTATCCGCGACTGCATAGAGTTTTTCAGTGGCCTTGTTGACGCTCACGTCCGTGGCCTGGGCGGACAGAATGACCGAGATCAGCAGCTCGAAACTGTTGTTGAATTTCAACTCCGTGGTGGGAGCAGGATTGGCATCTCGCCAGCGGGTAAAGATCTCAATACGTTTCTGCTTGTTCATGATCGTTCGATCAATCTTCTTTTTTCAGCACGCCGCTTACGCGGGCTCGCCTCACTGGTGATTCTTCGCGATGGTCCAAGGGTGTTTTTTGCCATATGCCGAGCCAGTTTCCAAGTGCAATCAGTAGTCCCAGCAGGATAAAACCAGCTGGGTGTAAGCGTACCGGGCGTAGCCATTCGCCAGGGCTTTGGCTTATCCCATCAATGTCACTGCCGCCCGGAACCAATAAGTGCCAGTCGTGAAAAACGCCGCCGGTGATAAGGAATTCTCGCAGCATGGCGAACAGAACGAGGCTTAACATCAATGCCACGCCGAGAATACTGGCTTCCCTTGTTGTTTTTAGCAGATTGTTGTTCTGGTAATAATTGTCCATGTTTAGCATTAAGGCCAGGTTGCAGGCAATCAATATGGAATAGACACCCAGCTCTCTGGATAGAGGAAACCAGAACAATTGCAGGAGCAGGATGAACAGCGTTCCGGCACTTGCTATAAGCAAACTAAACCACAGATAACGCCATCTGGTATCGATATAAGGTCGCAGTAAT
>CAYTLI010000023.1:0-20793 GCA_964438455.1 uncultured Pseudohongiella sp. | reverse complement strand
AATGCCGCACCGGTTGCAGACACCATGCAGGTCAGCAGTGTCCCAACTGCGAGTGCGAATCCTTTGCTTGAACTATCCGATACTGCCAGCATTGGGCTCAGACCCAGCATATGCACAAGAGATGGATTGTTGTGCCACAGTGAGGCAGGAATTGCTGATTTGATATCCAGTTCGCTCATCAACCGCTCCCGCTTGCCGAATGAGTGGCTCGAGTTCTGCCGCGACCAAAAATTCTTGGGCGTACATAGTGATCGAGAATCGGTGCGCAAAAGTTTCCAAACAGTACCGCAATCGCAATCGAATCCAGATAACTTCCCCAGACCCTGATCGCGTAGATGCAAACACCGATAATGATGCCGTAGAGTATCCTGGCAGGCTTGCTCGTAGCCGCAGTGACCGGATCGGTGGCGATAAAAAATGCGCCAATCATGGTGGCGCTGCCGAACAGGTGCAGATAGGGCGTGCCCACCACCGAGGCGCCTCCGGGGGAGTAGAACAGCAAGGACGTCAGCAGGACGGTGGCGATAACCGCGACTGGAATATGCCAGGAGATGATGCCGATGAAGAGCAGAAACAGCCCGCCAAACAGATAAGCCCAATTTGTTAGTTCCCAGCCAGTCTCGGCGGTTCTGGCAAATATATTCAGGTCCGTGTCGATTGCTTCCAGTACCGCACTCTGGCTGGCCAGCTTGGATTCAATTAGCGGCGTTGCCATGGCCATGCCGTCCACCACGCTTTCTCCTGCATAGAGAAATCGCAGACTCTGTCCGAGACTCCCCAATGACAAGGGCGAAATACCTGCAGCAGGATCGATAGCAGCTTCTGGCAGATGCCAAGCGGTCATGCGCAGTGGAAACGCCAGCAGCAGAAAAAGATAACCAGCCATGGCTGGATTGAATATATTCTGACCCAGCCCGCCAAATGCATGTTTGCCGATGCCAATAGCGAACAGGACGCCGAGGGTAGTCAGCCACCATGGTGAGCCTGGTGGCATGGCAATCCCCAACAGCAGGGCGCTGACCAGCAAGCTGTTATCACGGAGATTCTCCGCTACCGGTAACTTGCGAATGCTTAATGAGGAAGCTTCAACTGCCATGCCGACAGCGATCGCGAGAAAAATATTCAACAGAGTGCCAATACCGAAAAACCAGGTGTTAATGGCGATGGCTGGGATCGTTGCCAGCACTACCATCAGCATGACCTGCGAAGTGCTGCGTGGCTGGAACTGCATTGGTGAAGAGCGAGTCTGCATGACTAGTCCTTCTTTTCCCGTTTTTGCTTAACCCTGGCGACGGCAGCAGCAATATCTGCTCGCGCTTTTTCCCGGGAAAACGGTTCTTCGGCATTGGTCTCGGCCAGAGAGGCAGTCTTGCCTGTATCCGCCCGCTCCTGTTGGCGGGCTTCCTGTTGCAGCTTGCGGCGATATTGCCAGTATTGAAACCGCTGCTTGCGTTGTTCTCCCTGACGTTTATTGGCTGTTTCAGCCGCTATTTCTTCCTTGGCAGCACGATAGTAATGCACCAGTGGAATCTTGCTGGGGCACACGTAGGCGCAGGCACCGCACTCGATACAATCATCAAGACCGTGATCTGTCGCCTGTTCGAATGCTCTGGACCGGGAAAACTGCAATAGCTGTTGCGGCAACAGATTTTCGGGACAGGCATCCGCGCAGTACCCGCAGCGAATGCAGGCCAGTTCATTATCTGGTAAGGGGAACTGCACATTGTCCGTCGCGACGACACTGTTGGTGGTTTTACAGATGGGCAGGGAAGTGGCAGGCAAGTACATCCCCATCATTGATCCACCTATGAATGTATCTACGTGGACTCTTTTATCGATTCCGCATAATGCAAGCAAGTGTGAAATCGGTGTGCCGATGAGGGCTTCAAAATTTTTCGGTGTCTGCAGCGGTGCTCCACTCAATGACACAATGCGGCTGATGCAAGGACGGCCTTCGATGACGGCTGCATAGATCGCTGCGGCAGTTCCTGCGTTAAACACCAGGCAATTAACGTCTGTTGGAAGTTGTTCCCGGGAAATCTCGATACCGGTAGCTGCGCGCAGCAGCTGTCTTTCCTCGCCAGCGGGATAGCGTGGTGAGACGAGGCATAAAGTGATTGTGCTGGCTTGCAAAGCCTCCCTCAGTGCGGCGATGGCGTCTGCCTTATCCGATTCGATCACGATCTTGACCTGTCTCGCCTGGCAGGCCCTCTGGATGACCTCGGCGCCACGAACGACCGTACTGGCTCGCTCGCGCAACAAGGCTTCATCACAACTAATATAGGGCTCGCATTCGGCGGCGTTGATCAGCAGGTATTCCATTTCCTGATTCAGGCACGCTCTTAGTTTTGTCGCGCTCGGGAAACCGGCGCCTCCCATACCACAGACTCCTGCTTCCTCAACGCAGGTTATTATCTGTTCGGCTTCGAACGCCTCGATTTCCTCCATTCCAGAGAGCGGCAGCGCAGAATCTTCTCCGTCGGTTTGCAATTCGATTGCAGTTTGAGTCCGACCCTTTATAAAAAAGTCGACTTCCAGATCGATAGCCGTGATGGTACCAGAGCTCGGTGCATGCAAGTTCAATCCGCTCGCTCCAGTACCGCGAGCAATCAGCTGATACTTGAGAACCCTGTCGCCTACGTTGACACAGGGTTGGGCTGGCTGTTCACGATACTGCTGCAAGGGCAGTAGCAGGCGCGCTGGTAACGGCATGGGCATAATGCGCGAGCGTAATGTCGCCGCCTTGTTCGATGGCGGTGTTATGCCGCCAAACTTCAGACTGCGCCGTACCCGGTGGCTCAGCATGCCTGGCTCCAATAAGCGACGGGTGTCGGCGCATCAATAATATCGATACAGTCCACGGGGCAGGGAGCCACGCACAAATCACAACCAGTACACTCCCGCGCTATCACCGTATGCATCAATTTGGGAGCACCGAGAATTGCATCTACCGGACAGGCCTGAATGCATTTCGTGCAACCGATGCATTCTGCCTCGCGGATGAAGGCGAGCTTGGGGGATGCTGGTCTGCCGTGGGCGGGATCTACTGTTTGATCGACTTCATTGAGCAGGCGAGCGAGCCGGCGAATGGTGGTGATCCCGCCGGGGGGGCACTTGTTTATCGCCTCTCCCTGACTTATCGCGCGCGCATAGGGAAGGCACCCGGCGTGGCCACATTGTCCACACTGAGTCTGCGGCAGTTCCAGATTGATCAGATCTACAAGGGAAGCAGATCCGCGCCAATAATGCTGAATTGTGGTGTTCGCTGTGAACAACAGCCAGGCGATGACTCCGGTCAATAACAGCAACACACCGAGCTGGAAGTACCAATTGTCGACAATGGGTAACATGTCAAACGAGTCCGGCGAAACCCAGGAAGCACATTGCTGCTATACCAGCACAAATCAAGTCGATGGCGGGGCCTCGCATGGCGTCGGGCAGGGCAGCCAATTCGCAACGTTGCCTGATGGCAGCAAATGCCATGAGCGCAAGAACGAATCCGAGTACTGTGCCAAGACTGTAAGCGACCTGCAAAGGAAAGGACAGCAGACTACCAACAGCCATAAAAGCGGCGCCAATGATCACTGAGTTGCAGCTCAGCATGGCGACAGCCAGGGAATGTTTTCTTGCCAGCAGGGGGAAGTGCTTACTGAGCAATTGCATCAGTATTGTAGCTATGGCAGCCGTGACAAACACAAATGCCAGCAGGTTTAAAAAGCGAACATCCAGGGGGTCAAGAATTAGCCGATCCAGTGCGGCGCAAAGCACCAGTGCAGGAAACATGCTGATCGCAGCGAGCAGGGCGAGTTCCGCTGCGGCATCGAGACGCCTCGAGAATGCAAACAGGGATGACACTCCCAGCAGGTGAACAAAAACGATATTGTTCACCAGGGCGGCGGCAATGATGGTGCTGAATAAGCTGGACAAGTGGAACGCCTGGCGAGGCTAGTCTTCGCCCATTTCCTCAGCAAACAATCCGATAGAGAAGGAAGAAGGGATGCGGTAACGTTCGAGGATCGCTTGTTCTGTGCTAACGGCATCCTGATGATTGATCACCATCTGGTAGCCATTCTTGTTTTCAAACACTACATTCTCAGACAGGTTGTCGCGCAACATCTGGGCGAAATGGGAAAAGTCACGAATGGGTTCGCCATTAACATATTCCACCACCCAGTTGCGCCAGTCGTGGTAGCCCAGGTTTACGTCAGCTGCGAGTACCTGCAATGCCACTACCAGTTCCCTGCGATCTGGTGAGCTCCATTCATTCCTGGCCTGCAACAGGCTCACCGGTGCGCTCCGGCTCCAGTCGTTGCCCCAGCGTTTGATCAGATTCATGTTCAACGGTACAAACAGAATCCCGCCGTAAATATAATATTCTGGTACTTCATCGAAGCGCTCACCCCTGACAAGGCTGTAGTTGCGCAGAGCTTCTTCGGCCAGGAGTTCAACTTCCTGTTGCCGGCCATTACGGGAAAAAGTGATGGAGATGGAATCGCCGATATGATGCATATCGATAGCGTGCTTGTAATCGGTGAGCAGGTCTTCGGTGAGTTCAATTGTGCCATCGTCGGCGATTTCGAATTCGTCGATCTTCTGCACCACATCATTTTCCTGCAACACGCCATAGGCCGGCGAACCCTCGAAAACTTTTATCACCAGCACTCCGTCCTCGTCCTTATCCAGGCCGTAGGCTGCTTTTGCCGAGGGACTGTCCAGGGTCTGGGTGCGAAAACCGAGGTCCGGGAAGCCATCGAGCTGTCCGTTCTCGCTGTCTTTAAGCACGTGCCTGACTACGCTGGGTGGTACGAAGTAGCCCAGATTCTCGGCACGGCCGCCGGCATTTGCCTGCATCACTACACCGACGATTTGCTGGTCAACAATAACCGGCCCACCACTATTGCCTGGATTTATTGCTGCATCGATCTGCCCGGCGAGTAGATAGGCGCCGGCATGGGCATAAATCTGCTGCTCCACCCGCGACAGTATTCCCTTGGTAATGCTCAGTGTATTGCCGCCGATCGGGTAGCCATACACCGTCACTTCCTGCAGCGGCTCGGGCAGGTCACCAATTGCCAGTGCCTTGAGGTCGCTGAAGAATCCTGGCTCATCGACAGTGATCAAGGCCAGATCAGCCTCGTGCGAGACGAACGTTACCCGCGCCTGGTAGCGACGGGGGTCATTGTGTTTTTGCGCTTGTACGTAGCTTGCGTTAGCGACGACGTGGGCATTGGTCAGTATCCGGTTACCTTCAATAACCGCGCCGGAACCACTGCTTTGTCGAGGAGTGAGCAGGCGCCATGGTGTGAAGTAGTCGGGTGCTGCCTGGGTGGTGTAAATCTTGATTACCGAATCTTCGATAGCCTGGATATCTTCGCGCTGTGCGGCCGCGAAGTGGCTGAACAGCAGTGAGCTGGCGAGCAGGATCAAGGTCCATTTGGGGAGTTTCATCCTGCCGATAGGTTGGCTCATAGCAATTTCCGTCAAAGTCGCAGATTGGTTGGAAAGGTGACCAAGCGCCAAGCTTATTACTTTCGCTGGTCCCTTGCCAGCGGTGCGCCGAGGTCAGGTGACGCGCATTCCGGGCTGTGCGCCCTGGTGAGGTTCCAGTAGCCAGATATCCTTGCCGCCGGGGCCGGCCGCCAGGATCATGCCTTCGGAAACGCCGAACTTCATTTTTCGTGGTTTCAGATTGGCAACGACGACGGTGAGCATGCCTACCAGATCTTCAGGAGCGTAGGCCGACTTGATGCCGGAGAAAACCTGTCGGGAGATAGTATCACCGTTCTTGTCCGGCCCAAGATCGAGAGTGAGCTGCAGTAACTTGTCGGCACCCTCAACATGACTGGCGCTGGTAATTTTTGCGATACGCAGATCTACCTTGGCAAAATCATCAAATTCAATTTCTGCTTCCAGACCGGTGTCATTTTCAGTCACGGGTGTATCCTTCTTGGGCTGTTGTTGCTTTTCATATTCTTGCTGCGTCGCTTCGACCATGGCTTGCACTTTGTCACTCTCGACTCGGGTGAGCAGAGGTTTGAACTTGTTGATCCTGTGCTCTGTCAGTATTGAGTCCAGGTCGCTCCACACAAGTGGCGGCACTGCCAAAAACTGTTCGGCTTTTTCTGCAAGCGCAGGCAGTACTGGTTTGAGGTAACAAACCAGAAGGCGGAATGCATTGATACCGGTGCTGCAGATTGCCTGTAATTCGGGAGCTTGTTTATCTTCCTTGGCGATGACCCAGGGTTGTTTGTCATTGATGTACTGATTGGCTTTGTCCGCGGCACTCATGATCAGGCGAATTGCCTTGCCATATTCTCTTTCCTGGTAATGCTCGGTGACAGCTGTCTTGATACTCTGCATCTCGACCAGCAACTTCGGATTATCAGGTGCGGCAGCAAGCAAACCATCGAAACCTTTACCGATGAAGCCTGCGCAACGGCTGGCAATATTCACTACTTTGCCGACCAGGTCTGCATTGACGCGCTGGGCGAAGTCCTCAAGGTTAAGATCTAGGTCATCGATGCCTGAGGACAGCTTGGCTGCGAGGTAATAGCGCAGATACTCAGGATTGAGATGGTCGAGATAGGTGCGCGCGTTGATAAACGTGCCTCGCGATTTGGACATCTTGGTGCCATCGACAGTAAGAAAGCCATGGGCGAATACTGCCGTAGGCGTTCGAAAGCCGGCACTGGTTAACACCGCTGGCCAGAACAGCGTATGGAAATTAATAATATCCTTGCCGATGAAATGGTATAGCTCGGCATCAGAGTCAGGATTCCAGTAGCTGCCGAAATCGTAGCCTTCGCGGTGGCAGAAATTCTCAAAACTTGCCATGTAGCCGATTGGCGCATCCACCCATACGTAAAAGTACTTTCCTGGAGCGCCCGGGATTTCGAATCCGAAATAAGGCGCATCGCGGCTGATGTCCCACTGCTGTAAGTCCTCATCCAGCCACTCAGCCAATTTGTTAGCGACCTGGTCCTGCAAAGTGCCACTTCGCGTCCACTTTTGCAGCATTTCCCGAAACTGCGGCAAATCGAAGAAGAAATGCTCAGATTCCTTCTCTATGGGAGTCGCGCCGGAGATGCTTGAGCGCGGATCGATCAGCTCGGCAGGGCTATAGGTTGACCCGCATGCTTCACAATTGTCGCCGTACTGGTCTTCGGTCTTGCATTTTGGGCAAGTTCCCACGATGTATCGATCTGCCAGGAACAGATTCTTCTCAGGATCGTAAAGCTGTTTGATGGCGCGTCTTTCGATATGCCCGTTGGCGTCCATGGCCTGATAGATTTTTTCTGACAGGATCCGGTTTTCTTCTGAGTGAGTTGAATAGTAGTTGTCGAAGCCAATATGAAAATCTGCGAAGTCTCGCTGGTGTTGCTGGTTGACCCGGTCAATCAGCTGCTCAGGGGTAATACCTTCCGCTTCCGCACTGAGCATGATCGCAGTCCCGTGCGCATCGTCGGCACACACGTAGACACAATCGTGCGCCTGCAATTTTTGCAGGCGCACCCAGATATCGGTCTGGATCACTTCCATCAGGTGACCCAGGTGAATATCCCCATTGGCATAGGGTAGGGCGCTGGTTACGAGAATTTTGCGAGTCATGAGGGACCTGTCACGGATTTAATTTGCACGGCGGACTGCATACTTTGCGCTGCTAGAATTCCACCATTTCAAAGTCTTCTTTGCCAACACCGCAGTCAGGACACATCCAGTCATCGGGAATGTCGTCCCAGGGCGTACCCGGTGGAATGCCCTCTTCAGGGAGTCCCAGTTCTTCATCATAGATGAAGCCACAGACCATGCATTGCCACTTTTTCACTGAAATTGCCTCCGAGCACAGCGTTGGGTGTGAAAGCTGCGCATTATATCTGGCCAGCATCACTAGTTGCTAATTTCGTTCATGATTCTCGCCCGGATGAGCTATCATCTCACCCTGCTTACGGAGTTGGAAATCTGCCGTTAATGAACTCAATGACTAACTGGAGTGCTCATGTCGATTAAGTCAGATCGCTGGATCAAGGAAATGGCTGCCAAGCATGGCATGATCGAGCCGTTTGAACCCGACCAGGTAAGATTTGTCGATGACCAGAAGGTGATTTCTTACGGTACATCCAGCTACGGGTATGACGTACGCTGTGCCAGCGAGTTCAAAATCTTCACCAATGTGCACACGACCAATGTGGTAGACCCAAAAAACTTCGACGAAGGATCTTTCGTTTCCATCGACGAGCCCATCTGTGTAATTCCTCCCAACTCATTTGCACTTGCTCGCACCGTTGAATACTTCCGTATCCCCAGTGATGTGCTAACAGTGTGCCTCGGCAAGTCAACCTATGCGCGCTGCGGAATCATCGTAAACGTCACACCCCTGGAGCCGGAGTGGGAAGGGCATGTCACTCTGGAATTCTCCAACACCACACCCCTGCCCGCGAAGATATATGCCAATGAAGGGGTCGCACAGATGTTGTTCTATCAATCGGATGAGCAGTGCGAAACGACTTACAAGCAGCGTGGCGGTAAATACATGGGGCAGACTGGCGTCACACCTCCAAAAGCCTGACGTTAATTATCCTGCATAGCGCTGGTTCTTTGGCGCTTTCCCAATGATCAGTCAAATAATTGACGCAAATATGCAGTCAAAATTTCGCGCCAGATTTCCAATGGATCGCTGTACACCCCGTAAACAGGGGCTCTCCGAGGACTGTTTCGCAACTCTCCGGTAATTGGAATAGATATTGCAATCATGCACTTGGGATTCCGTTTCACGCGGCGTCTGGCGTTTGGTGCGCAAACAGCACAAAAAAGCCAGGTGCTAATAACAAATCGGATCCTGTGGAGGGGTCGAAGCTGTGCTTTGTGATTGCATTCTGGATGATTCCAATCGGGCTATGCTTTAAATCGTCAAAAACGAAATTATGTTTAGGGCGAACCCTTGAACAAAAAGAGGCGAACTGAAAAACGCCGCAGAAGAAATAGCAAAAAGGATTTTGAGTAGTAAATAACAGGGTGAAAGCTTGAGCATGGCCGTAGAGAAGTTAGTTCCACAACGCACAGGCAATCGAGGGACGATCGCCGAGTACCGTCTGGTTAGCGCCAGGCGAACCTGTACTCGCCGGCGATTCAGTCGGATGCCCACCGTGCCTGATGGAGCAGATTCTCCTGCTAGCCGCATATCAAACATTTCCCAACAGCAACAACCTCATAAATCGCGAAAGGTCTGCAATGCTGGCATCGAAGATGTCGCCGGCATGATTCATAACAACACTTTCCGGGTCTCGAGCCACCAAATCCATGGCACAGGGTGAGTTCGAGAGCTTATGACACAAAAAAGGGATTAGAGAATGGGTTCAGCGACTAGCGCATCAGTTTGCGAAACAACGCAAGCTAATAATGATGCCAAAAACGAAGACTTAAACGAGGTAGTCGATCGCTACGCGCCGCTGGTAAAGCGAATTGCTCATCATTTATTGCTGCGTATGCCCGCCAGCGTACAAATCGACGACCTGATTCAGTCCGGTATGATCGGCCTGATTGAAGCAGCGCGTAAATATGATGTTTCCAAGGGCGCCAGCTTTGAGACTTATGCCGGGATCCGTATTCGTGGCTCGATGCTTGATGAGGTCCGCAAGGGAGACTGGGCGCCACGCTCGGTGCACCGGAAATCGAGAAAAGTGGCCGAAGCAATCAAGGCCATCGAAGCCCGCACCGGAAAGGATGCCAAGGACCAGGAGATCGCCAGGGAGCTGGATATCGATCTGAATGCTTATTACGCCATCCTGCAGGATGCCAGTGGCAGCAGATTGTTCAGTTTCGATGACATCATGGAAGGCGATGATTCTGCGATCGAGCTGGCAGCTGGAGAATTACCTGGCCCCTGCGATGGTTTACAGAGAGATACCTTCAAGCAGCATCTGTCGCGCGCCATTGACGGTTTGCCAGATCGGGAGAAGCTGGTGCTCGCGCTCTACTACGACGAAGAGCTGAACCTCAAGGAAATTGGGGAAGTCATCGGAGTCAGTGAGTCACGGGTGAGCCAGATTCATAGCCAGGCAGCCATGCGCCTGCGGGCCAGACTCTCCGACTGGAGTTGATTGTCGCCTCCCAGATGGCTGATGGCGAAAACAAAACGCAGCCAATGCTTTCCGTAAGTTCCCTTCATTGCGAGCGTGATGACCGAATCCTGTTCGCAGATTTACATTTCCAGCTTGGTCACGGTGAAGTGTTGCAGGTTAAGGGCAACAATGGCTCCGGCAAAACCACGCTGCTGCGTATTATCTGCGGCATCAATGATGACTTCGAAGGCGATATTGAATGGTACGGCAAGCCAATAAGATCGAGCAGGGAAGAGTTCTTCTCAGATTTGCTCTACATCGGCCACCGGGTTGGCGTAAACAAGGTACTTACTCCGATTGAGAATTTGCGCTGGAGTTGCAAGCTCCAGTCTGCTGCTGCCACGGAGCAGATAATGGACGCACTTGCAGCTGTCGGGCTGCGTGGATTTGAAGAATCCCAGTGCTTTACCCTGTCGGCCGGTCAACAACAACGTGTTTCCCTGGCCAGGCTATTACTCAGCGATGCCAGACTATGGATTCTTGACGAGCCGTTCACAACTCTCGATGTGGATGGTGTTGCGCTGCTGGAAAAGCTGATCGCCGATCATGCCAAGGCTGGCGGTGCGATATTGGTCACCACACATCATCCCCTTACCGTACCGCAACTCAATACCCTGACCCTGGGTAATCGCGCATCGGGGGGTGGGGCATGAGCAGGGATACAACGAGCATGTCGGCAGCTTTTCTCGCCACCCTGAAGCGAGATCTGCTGATCGCCTATAAAAGGAAGAACGATTTAATGAATCCTTTCATGTTCTTCATCATCGTTGCCACTCTGTTTCCCATTGCCATTTCTCCGGAACCAGAACAACTCAGTATTGTCTCTTCCGGCGCCTTGTGGATCGCGGCATTGTTGGCTTCGCTTTTGGCCATGGATAACCTGTTCAGAGCCGACTACGAAGATGGTTCGCTGGAACAACTACTGCTCAGTCCCCAGCCGCTGTACTTCATGGTGTTGGCGAAGAACCTTGCGCACTGGCTGGTGAGTGGACTGCCAGTGGTTATCGTTTCCCCGCTGATTGCCTATATGTTGAATCTGCCCGATGAATCCTACCTGGCGTTGTTTCTTGGATTGTTGCTGGGCACCCCGGTATTGAGCCTGCTCGGTTCAATCGGCGTCGCGCTAACCGTGGGCCTGGGCAGTCGCGGCTTGATACTGGCGGTAATTACCCTGCCTATGAGCGTGCCGGTTTTGATAGCGGGGACATTGACAGTACAGGAAACCCAGAATGGCGCGCCGCTTCTTGCCTACCTGGCCATTCTGGGAGCCATGTTGCTGGCCGCCATCAGTCTGGCGCCGCTGGCATCGGCAGCGGCGTTGCGGATCAGTGTAAACTAGGTCCTGATCCCCAGACTGCTCTCGGCATCAAATCTGCTTATCCGCGTAATTACAATGAGTTACAATACGTAACACGGGCGAAAATTGGCCCCGTGCTATAGTTGATCCGCATTTTCAGGAGTGATTTCAACGTCGTGAATTGGACCTGGTTCCATAAATTGGGCTCGCCCAAGTGGTTTTACGAACTTTCCAGTAAATGGCTGCCCTGGCTGATTGGGGCAATGCTGCTGTTTCTGGCGGTTGGCGTGGTCTGGGCATTATTGTTCATCCCGCCCGATTACCAGCAGGGCTATACCACCCGCATCCTGGTCATCCACGTCGCGGTCGCAGGTACCTCACTGGCATTCTTCCCGCTGATGGCGGTGGCTGGCACGGTAACCCTGGTTTGGCGAATGAAACTTGCGGACATGGTCGCCAAGCATGCGGCGCCACTTGGAGCCTGGTTCTCGTTTGTAACTCTGGCCACCGGTTCGCTGTGGGGCAGTGTCATGTGGGGAACCTGGTGGGAATGGTCTGATGCGAGATTGGTATCGATGCTGTTTCAATTCTTCCTGCTGGTCAGTATTGTGGCTCTTCGTTCCGCATTGGAAGACAGCGACAATGCAGCCAAGGCCTGCGCTCTGCTTTCGATAGTTGGCTGTATCAATGTGGTGATCATCAAGTACTCAGTAGAGTGGTGGAACGTGCTGCATCAACCAAGCAGCCCTCTCTCCATGTCTAATGACAGCGCCAACGGGCCCGAATTCTGGATTCCTACAGTCGTCATGATAATTGCCGTGTATCTGTTTTTCGCGGTCAGCCTGATACTTGCGACACGCAATGAAATCCTGCAGCGGGAGCGGAAAGCACAGTGGGTGCAGGAACTTGTGGCCGCCAGACCCTGATGTACAACATGATATCGACTAGTCAGAGCAAAGCAGATGATTGAAGCAATCCAATTTTCCAGTTTTAGCGAATTTATTAACATGGGCGGTTATGGATTCAATATCTGGTCTGTCTATGCAATCTTCGCCGTCTTTATAGTGGCGAATCTGATTGCACCGCTGCGCAAGAACAAGCAGATCGTAAAAGAATTGAAAAGACGTGCAGTTTTGAATGAAAAGCCCGAATCCCAGGCTTAGACCGTCCTAGTGCAAAGATTTCAGGAGAAAAGCAGTGAAACCTCACCGGCGTAAACGACTTAGCATCATCATCTTTATCGCGATGGGCCTGAGCGCTGCCACGGGACTGGTTTTTTTCGTCATGGGGCAGAACATTAATATGTTTTATACCCCAACCCAGGTGGCGGAAGGCGAAGTAGACAGTGGCGTGAATTTTCGCATTGGTGGCATGGTAAAGGCGGGCACCATCGAACAGGCGCAGGATAGTCTGCAGGTAAGCTTTATCACTACTGATTATGTCAGCGATGTGCAGGTCGCCTATGAAGGAATTCTGCCTGACTTGTTTCGTGAAGGGCAGGGCGTAGTCGCCGAAGGCCAGATTGACGGTAATGGTGTCTTTCATGCTTCCAAGGTTCTGGCGAAACACGATGAGAATTATATGTCCGCTGAAGTAAAAGCAGCGCTTGATGCGGCGGGCGCTTCACCGGAAAACCATCCTCTTTCCGCACAGCCGGAGAGCTAGGAGAACAAAATGATTCCGGAGCTTGGGTCGTTTTCGCTAATTCTGGCCTTGTGCCTGTGCGGCATGTTGGGCAGCTTGCCGCTGATTGGCGCACACACAGGAAACCAGGTGTGGATGAATCTCGCGCGCCCCTTGTCGGCGGGAATCTTTGTCTTTCTGGCTATAAGCACGGCAATTTTGGGCTACGCGTTTGTCACCGATGATTTTTCGGTGCAGTTCGTTGCGCAGCATTCCAACAGTTTGCTGCCCATGCGCTACAAGCTCACTGCCTTATGGGGTGGTCACGAGGGATCATTCCTGTTGTGGACCTTCATGCTGGCTGGCTGGATGCTGTCTGTAGGAATCTACAGCAAGAGCATGCCACTGGATTTTGTCGCCAGAGTGCTCGGCGTTCTTGGCTTGCTCACGTTCTCTTATATATTGTTCATGTTGGCCACATCGAATCCTTTCGATCGCATCGTGCCATTGCCTCCGGCAGACGGGGCCGACCTGAATTCAGCCCTTCAGGATATTGGTTTTATCCTCCATCCACCGACTCTTTATATGGGCTATGTGGGGTTCTCTGTAGTTTTCGCATTTGCAATTGCCGCATTGCTGAGTGGTCGCATGGATGCAGCCTGGGCAAGATGGTCCAGACCCTGGGCGAACGTCGCCTGGGCCATACTCACCATCGGCATCGCGCTGGGTAGCTGGTGGGCTTATTACGAACTCGGCTGGGGTGGCTGGTGGGCGTGGGATCCGGTAGAAAATCCGCCATTGATTACCTGGCTCTTTGGAACTGCACTCGTGCATTCCCTGGCGGTGACCGAGAAGCGGGGTGTGTTCAAGAGCTGGACCGTATTGCTTGCGATACTCGCCTTTTCCGGCAGCCTTCTGGGTACCTTTATTACACGATCAGGCTTGCTGACTTCTGTTCATGCATTCGCCAGTGATCCCGACCGGGGATTCTTTATCCTTGGCATTCTTGGCATAGCAATAGGTGGATCGTTGTTGTTGTATGCAATCCGTGCTCCCTTGATGAAAGCTGACTTTGGATTCGAATTGATTTCCAGAGAAATGTTCCTGCTGGCCAATAATGTGATTCTGGTTGTCGCCGCAGCTTCAGTTTTCCTGGGAACTCTGTTTCCCATGGTTTATCAGGCTATAACCGATGACCTGATCTCGATTGGGCCACCTTACTTCAATGCCATTTTTGTACCTTTGATGTTGTTGCTGATCGCTATTCTGGGAATTGGCCCGATCAGTCGCTGGAAAAAAACTTCAGTGAAGTTCCTCGTTGCACAACTGAGTCGTGTGCTGGTACTGAGTGTGGCCCTGGGCATAGCGTTGCCCTTGCTGGTCTTACTGGGAATATCGATTCCTGCCACGGTAACGCTCATTTTTGCATTCTGGATTGTATTGAGTATAGGCAAAGACATATTGGGGAAAACCCGTAACAAGGCTTCGGTCAGCAAGGGGTTGAGATCGCTATCGTTCAGCTATTACGGAATGCAGCTTGCCCACGGCGGAATTGCAGTGATGTTGGTAGGGGTCGCGTTGACCAGTTACTTCAGCGTCGAGCGAAGCGTGTTGCTCGATGCCGGTGAACAAGTGGAACTGGGCAATTATCAATTTACTCTTCTTAGTAGTGAACGGGTTTCCGGTCCAAACTATGTTGGCGATGCGGTTACCATGGATGTCAGTCGCAATGGAGAGCCGTTTACTACCTTGATACCAGAACGGCGGCTGTATATTGCCAGCGGTACACCTTCTACCGAGATGGCTATCGATGCCGGGTTTCTCAGGGATCTATTCATCACTCTGGGAGAGCAACGGGACAGTGGAGCATGGACGATGACCATTTACGTGAAACCTTTCGTTCGCTGGATCTGGCTAGGTGCCATATTCATGGCATTCGGAGCGACCCTGGCAGCAACTGACAAGCGCTATCGCCGACTGCGCGTGCGGCAGGACAAGAAACAAAAAGCCGTCGCTGCTGCAGAGCAACTGAGCCCGGCTACCTGATTGGCAAAACAGGAGATCGCAGAGATGGAAAGACTGAAATACTTTATCCCTGTTGCGGCATTTGTTTCGCTTGCACTGTTGCTGTGGCGAGGGCTGTATCTCGACCCACAGGAACTGCCGTCCATGTTGATCGACAAGCCGATGCCGGAATTTGCGATGACCACGGTAGAAGGTGAAGCAGTCGATAACGACAGTCTACCCGGACAAATTTTCCTGCTCAATGTCTGGGGCAGCTACTGTCTGCCATGTCTGGTTGAGCACCCGACGCTGATGCGCCTTTCCGAAGAAGGCGAGATTCCAGTGGTCGGTGTGAATTACAAGGATCGAGATGATCTGGCGCTGGACTGGCTGGAGACCAATGGCAACCCGTTCGATTTCAGCATCTACGATGCTAATGGCAGGCTGGGTATTGACCTGGGCGTTTATGGCGCACCAGAGACTTACCTGGTCGATGAGAACGGAGTAATTCGATATCGTCATGTGGCGGTGCTCGACGAAACCGTTTGGGCCGAAGAATTCGAGCCGGCCATCGCTGAATTGCGCGCGGAATCTCGCTAGTGAAAATATCAGCTTTACGCAGGACGAGAACGTTGAAACGAATACTGCTCGCGAACCTGTTGTTCTCGTTGTTAGTCATTGGCAATACTCCGGCCATCGCCCAGGTTGACACCTTCGAATTCGATACCCCGGAGCAACAGCGCAGGTTCCGGCAGTTGTCTAATGAATTGCGTTGTCCGCAGTGTCAGTACTCCAATCTGACCGGGTCAACAGGAGGGGTAGCTGAAGATCTCAGGCGTGAAGTGCACCGCATGATCATGGAAGGCATGAGCAACGCCGAGATAGAGCAATTCATGTATGAAAGGTACGGGGATTTCATCTTCTTTCGGCCACGCCTGCGAACTGAAACAGTCTTGCTCTGGTTCGGTCCAGTGATCTTCCTGTTGATTGGTGGTGTGGTTGCGTTTTCAATCTCTCGCAGGGCACGCACTGCAGGCGATGATGGCAAGGCGCTGGATTCTGCGCAGCAGGCTCGATTGCAAGAGTTGCTGAACCCGGACCAGTCTTCCTCATAGCTATTGCTGGAATCTGATTTTGTTCTGGATATTTTCTGTTTTATTCCTGTTGCTCGCGGCTTTGTTTGTGGCAGTGCCGCTGTGGCTGCGACTGCGTGCCTCAGCCGATGACTCCAGCGCCTTGAGAAGGCAGGCCAACATTGCCTTGTTCCAGGAGCGTAGTGATGAGTTGGAGGCAGATCTCTCTTCGGGCGTCATAGATCAGCCGCAATTCGACAGCCTGCTGCTGGAACTTCAACAGAACCTGTTGGCAGATGTTGGTGATCCAGGGGCCAATGAAGAACATGCCGGCGCAAAGAGAGAAAAGCGAAAGAAGGGCGGCGCACAATCTGATGAGACAAGTCCTGGCAGGCTTACCTGGATGCTGCCCGCTGTCATGGTGTTGCTGATTCCCGTCCTGGCTTACCCCATGTACCAATCCTGGGGGTATTTCGACGATGTGCAGGTCATGGACCTGTTCCAGGCGACCGTCGAAAATCAGGGCGATGCAGAAGAAGCCCAGCGGCTCATTGTCAGCATTGGGCAGTATGCCCAGGACCACCCCGAGATGCCCTGGGCTTTCTATTTTCTGGCAGAAAACTTTGCTGCCCTGGGCATGTTCGCGGAAGCACAGATTGCCTATCAGCGAGCTGCGGACCTGGTTGATCCAGGCGCAGAGAAAGCTCTAATGCTGGGGCGGGTCGCCACCGCCATGTATATCAATTCCAATTTTCAGATCACCAATGAAATTGCTGCGGTCATTGCTGAAGCACGGGAACTCAATCCCAGTGAGCTCGCCGTATTGCAACTTCTGGCTGCGGACGCTGAACAACGACAGGATTACCAGGCCGCAATCGAAAATTGGCGATTGATGATTCAGGCCAGCCCAAATTCACAAATGGCTCAGGAGCTGCGGATCAGGATCAGTGAGGCGCAGAATCTGCTCGCCGCTAATGGTGAGATCGAAGCGGGACCGGTAATCGAACTCAACATCTCCCTTGCCGAGGGTCTGGAACTCGATCCAGACCTGCGGCTGTTTGTTGCCGCCCGGAACGCTGACAGGGAAGGCATGCCGCCACTGGCTGCTGTAGATACCACTGTAGGTTCCCTGCCGGCTCGCATAACTCTTAATAACGGTTCGGCGGTGGGCCCATTTAATCTGTCTTCTGCCGAATCAGTTTATGTTTCCGCGCTGGTCTCTTTTGGCGGAGTAGCAACACCGCGAACAGGGGATTACCGGGTAGTGTCTGAGCCGTTTGCGCTCAACGATGAAACAACGGCTGTAGACCTGGTCATCTCGGCACCCGTCCCCTGATCTCGCCAACCGAGAGTTTATCGAAGTGTACTGGTCAGAATTTTTGGCGATAGCAATCGCTCACCTTTTTGCCGTTGCATCTCCCGGTCCTGATTTTGCAATTGTCACCCGACAGAGTGTCATGGCAGGGACGCGCATCGGTATCTGGACCAGCCTTGGCGTCGGTGCTGGCATACTGGTTCACGTCAGCTACTGCATATTAGGTGTTGCGTTGCTGCTGACACGCTATGAGCAACTCTTCAATCTGATGAAGCTGCTGGCTGCTGGTTACTTGTGTTTTCTGGGTGTGCAATCGATTCGCGAATCTTTACGGCCACAGCTGGCAGTTAGCAGCACAGATTCTGTTAGCGCCGAACCGGGCCGCGCTTTCTGGTCCGGCTTTCTGACCAACGGACTGAATCCCAAAGCAACCCTGTTTTTTCTGGCACTGTTTACGGTAGTCATCGATATAGAGACGCCTACCAGTGTGCAGATCGCTTATGGGTTATACCTGGCGCTTGCAACGTTTGCCTGGTTCGCCATGCTGTCCACCGTTCTGGGTAGACAGCAGGTGAGGGACTTCATGTTACGCGCCGGCGTATGGTTTGAGCGTGGCATGGGAATCATATTGATCCTGCTGGCGATACAGATCGTGGTGTTTGCCTGATTCACCCAGCCGCTTTGAGTACCCCGATAGCCATAACTGCGGTATAGTAATCGGCGGAGAAAACCATGCCAGACGCGAAAATCGCCAATAAACAGCTGCCCACTGAACTGGTCGACAAGTTTGGTCGCCGGGTGGACTATATTCGCCTGTCGGTCACAGACCGATGTGATTTTCGTTGCGTCTATTGCATGACTGAAGACATGCAGTTTTTGCCTCGCCAACAGATCCTTTCCCTGGAAGAGTTGCACCGGGTCGCGCGTGCATTCACCGAGCTGGGTGTAAAGAAAATACGCCTGACAGGGGGCGAGCCAATGGTTCGTAAAGACGTCATGTCGCTTATTGAGCAACTTGGCGAGCTACCCGGTTTGGAAGAACTGCTGCTCACGACCAATGGAGCGCAGTTGGACAAATATGCTGCATCGCTCAAATCGGCCGGAGTCAATCGTATCAACATCAGCATTGATAGCCTGGATGCAGAACGGTTCAAGCGAATCTCACGGGTTGGGAAGCTGGAAAAAGTACTACAGGGAATCGATGCCGCTATCGCTGCGAGGTTCGACAGGATTCGTCTTAATTCAGTAATTATGCGTGGCTACAACGAGGACGAGGTGTTGCCACTTTCTGAGTATGCATTTGAACGCGGTATCGACATCGCGTTTATTGAGGAAATGCCGCTAGGCGAAGCTTCGGATCACAGGCGAGAAGACACCACCTGCAACAATGACTGGGTGCGATCGCAAATTGAACAGAAATACCAGTTGGTAAACAGCGCTTCGAGAACGGCAGGGCCGTCGCGCTATGCGCAGGTAGTAGGGAAGGAGAGCCGGGTTGGGTTTATCTCCCCGGTCTCGCACAATTTTTGCGCCGACTGTAACCGGGTGCGCATTACTGTTGAGGGCCGATTGTTGTTATGTCTTGGTAATGAACACTCAGTTGACCTTCGCGAGATCCTGCGGGATAGCAGCAAGAGTGATGAAGACCTGAAACAAGCAATTGTTGCCGCAATGGACATCAAGCCGGAGCGCCATTACTTCTATGACAAAGATCATGCACAGCCGGTGCGATTGATGAATATGACCGGTGGCTAGGAACCCAGTTTCATGTCCGCAGAAACTTCCCTGAGCATTGCAGTTATCACCGTCTCGGATACCCGTACCGAGGAGACGGACAAATCTGGTGCTGTGCTGGTTGAATGCCTGCAGCAGTCCGGGCATAAACTGCATAGCAAGCAGATCGTGAAGGACGATATCTATCAATTACGTGCCCAGGTCTCGGTATTGATTGCCGACCCCAACGTGCAGGCGGTACTCACCACCGGCGGAACCGGATTTACCGACAGGGATAACACCCAGGATGCGCTACAGCCATTGTTCGCTGATCATATCGAGGGTTTCGGTGAGCTGTTCAGACAGATTTCCTATGAGGAAATAGGCACTTCAACCATTCAGTCCCGGGCCTTTGCAGGACTGGCCAATCAAACCATAATTTTTTGCCTGCCGGGTTCTCCGGGAGCGTGCAGAACAGGCTGGAGCAAGATTATTGCGGAGCAGCTGGACAGCGCACACAAGCCCTGTAACTTTGTTGATAAATTGGCTGCTCGATGAAGGGAAGGGCGGGATACCGCGAAGGTGTCTTGCGAAATTTCAGGCCCACATAGAAAAACACCAGCTAGAGGCTTTCGCTTCAGGCTGGTGTTTTAACGACCGTTTAGTCTCTTGGAAAGGCTTCGCATAGGAGCCTCCTTTATAGGTTTTGATTTACACGGCGGCGTAGACAATAGCGGCGGGTACAGCGATGGCAACTACTACCAGTGCCACACTGACGACGATCGCTTCTATGACAGGCCGAGCTTTATACAGTGCCTTACTCATCGTTTTCTCCTTAAATTCCAGTGAGTGGTTAAAATTTCGTGATGTGATCTCCACAACACGGCGCGTATGGTAACACATATCGGGCAGATAGGTAACATTCTTGAGTAAATATGCGCATTTGTAATACATCGTGACAATTCCAGCTTTTTCTTCAAGACAAGTCCTAAAATATTAATATTTATCAATAAGATAAATAACCTACTTCATGTCAGTTTGGTCATAAAACAAGGGAATTCGATGTCCATAACTGTCTGAATTTTAATAACTAAAAGCTTCAATGCGCCGGATGTGACCCACGTCACATTCGTAACCTAAAGTAACACATCAGTTTTTCGCGGGAGCTTCGGGTGCAAAGGCGCATTCCAGACGCTAGAATTGCTCGCTTTTCGAGCCGAGGAAAATCACCCGATGCGCATCATGACGTTCAATTGCAATGGCGTTCGCGCTGCTGCCCGCAAGGGATTTTTCGATTGGCTGGCGGCGAATCCTGTCGACGTGGTTTGCCTTCAGGAAACCAAGGCTCAGATCCATCAGTTGAGCGATCCGGTGTTTCATCCAGAGCAATATCATTGCTATTACTTCGACGCCGAAAAGAAGGGATATGCTGGCACCGCTCTGTACACCCGGAAAGAACCCAGCCGCTTGAGCCGGGGCCTGGGTTTTGAAATGGCAGATACCGAGGGTCGCTACCTGCAGGCGGATTTTGATGGCCTCAGTGTTGCCTCTCTCTACCTGCCATCCGGTTCTGCAGGACCTGAAAGACAAGAGCGCAAGTTTGCTTTCATGGATAGCTTCATGGATCACATGCGAAGCCTGCGGCGCAAA
>CAYTLI010000022.1:0-21618 GCA_964438455.1 uncultured Pseudohongiella sp. | reverse complement strand
GAGCCCCCAGGGGTGAGACCGAGCGCATTGCAAGCGACAGCTTGCAGCGAGTATCGAACGACACCGATCCGTGATCGGTGGCTGGGCCCGGGTTCACGGCGTGCTTGGAGACTGATAAACCACCAGCGCCAGCTGCGGATTCGTGATCAAAAGAATTTGGTGCTTATATCGGGCTAATTCTGCATGTCCGGGGTGACACGCAGCACCTCATTCACTGTGGTGTGACCAGCCGCCACCTTCTGTGCGCCACTGAGCCTCAGGCTCAGCATGCCTTCCTTGTATGCCTGCTTGCGCAGGGCAGGAAGGTCTGCCTTGTCGTCGGCGAAGCTGTACAGAGATTCGGTAAAAGGCATGACTTCATAGATGCCTTCACGGCCGAGGAATCCGGTTTCCCGGCACTCCAGGCAACCTTCGGAGATAGCTGCCTTGCGGGGCAACTTAACTTTCCAAGGTGCGGTGAGAGTTTCCCATGCCTCTTCAGTAACCTCGGTGGGTTGCTTGCAATGGGGGCAGAGAACACGAACCAGACGCTGGGCCATGATGCCGACCACAGTCGCCTTGAGAAGATAAGGAGGCACACCGAGTTCGAGCAAGCGCGTGATCGCGGACGGTGCATCGTTGGTGTGCAGCGTGGTGAATACCAGGTGACCAGTGAGTGCAGCCTGGATTGCCATTTCGGCGGTGGCGAGGTCACGCACCTCACCGATCATGATGATGTCGGGATCCTGTCTTAACAGTGCCTTCACACCATCGGCAAAACCCAGGTCGATATTTTCCTGCACCTGCATCTGGTTGAAACTGTCTTCCACCATCTCGATTGGGTCTTCGATGGTGCACACATTCACTTCTTCTGTGGCCAGTGATTTGAGTGTGGAATAGAGCGTGGTGGTCTTACCGCTTCCTGTTGGGCCGGTGATGATGACGATGCCGTGGTTGTTGGACGTGATCTTGTTCCAGCGTGCCAGGTCTTCATTGATCAGGCCCAGCTCTTCGAATGGCTTGAGCAGCACTTCAGGATCAAAGATTCGCATCACCAGTTTTTCACCAAATGCGGTTGGCAAGGTAGAAAGACGCAGTTCAATCTCGTCGCCATTTGGGCTCTTGGTTTTAATGCGTCCGTCTTGCGGCTTGCGTTTCTCGGCGACATTCATGCGACCGAGAATTTTCAGTCTGCTGGTGACTGCGTTCAGTGCCTGCATGGGTAATGCATAAACCGTGTAAAGCACTCCGTCGATGCGGAAACGAATATTGCCCTGTTCCCTGCGCGGCTCAATATGAATATCACTGGCGCGTTGTTCGAATGCATACTGCAACAACCAGTCGACTACATTAACGATGTGCTGATCGTTGGCCTCGGGATCTTTGAGCTTACCCAGCTCGAGCATCTGCTCCAGATTGCCGATGCCCTTGAGTTGCGTCTGTCCTTTAGTTGCGCCCTGAATGGAACGGGAGACGCTATAAAATTCTGAAGTGAGTCGCTTGATGTCGACAGGATTGGAGACAACACGCTTCAGGCGTTTGCCTGATGTATGCTCGAGTACCGACTCCCAACCATCGATATATGGCTCTGCACTGGCAACAACAACTTCATCGAAATTGTCCTCGACCGCGAGGATGCCGTGACGTTGTGAGAACTTGTAGTCCATCACTTTCGTTACCTGCGCCACATTGATCTTCAAAGGGTCGATGCGGTAATACTCCTGGCCACACTGACGGCCAAGTTCCTGGGTCAGGGTTTCGATATCGAGATTGCGTGCTGGGTTTTTCTGATCGACCAGGTTTAGGTCGGCAAGAAATTGCAGAATGTGTTTTGTGCGGTGTTCGGCATTGTGCCGATCCTTAACGGCGAGGTCGTGGTCTTCCTGGGTAATGCGGCCCTGCTCCAGCAGCCCATCGAGGAATTCCTTGAGATCGAGAGGCGCATTGGGGTGCGGCGCTTTCTGGCCCGCTGCCTTGCCCTTGTCCTGCCCTTTGCTCTCTTCTACCGCCGCCACGTCACAAGTCCCTTATTTTGCTGGATAAATCCGTACTACCGAATTGAGCAAGTGTAACCCTGCGATGGCTAAAAACAAACCATCCGGACCAGCCTTTGTGAACCGGGTTCAAAATGGAAATGGGCGAAATACCCGGCGGGCGCTGCGATTAAAGGGTGAGAGCCCTTACTCGACCAGCTTGACCCACTCTCCGGCTTCGGGGTTACCAGAGGGGTAATAGCCATTGAGCAAACGCAGTGTCTCTTCGGGGTAATTGGCGATACGGCTGGATCTGGCCACCACGGCAAAGTCGAAAAATTCGCTGGCCTGAACATAGCGAACCTTCATCTCGTCACCCATCAGGGTTTCGCCCCGCTGGATCGCCCTGAAGGTGCGAATGGAACTGAGCATCAGATCGTCGATCTCATCCACGTTGCTGGCGTCAGCAATTTCACCACTGATGATGAAAGCCCGTGGACCAAGATAGATAACTGCCACCCGAACGCTGTTGCCGGTCTCCGGCGAAACATACATGCCGGTGTGGCCCTGCAGGCGATACTGGGAAAGCGGTTCTGATTTCTGCAGGTTGGTTATGCCCAGGCTGTCTCTAATAAAGACACGTGGCTCTATATTCTGTTGCAGGCGCTGGGCTTCGATTCGAATCTTGCCCGTCTCTGCCGACTCTGCATTCACTGTTGTAATGGTCTCCGCAACGTTCCAGTCATCGGGGAACACCACCGTGTAGCCCAGAGTGGTCTGGTAATAGCGATTTCTTTCGTCCTGTTGTTGTGAAGCGGCGCTGGCTCCGACAATCAAACCGTCGATCGCTTCCCGAAATGCGGTGTCATCAATCTGGGTCACTTCTCCCTCGCCCAGTGCGCCAACAGAAGCGATGGCCTGTTGCAGACGCGTATCGTTGCGCGGGTGAGTGGCAAACAAACCATGGTAGCCACCTCCGCTGCCAGTGACTAGGCGGGTGAAGTCTTCCTGGTTCTTTAATACAGTCACCACATCAATGACCGCGGAAGGATCATAGCCAGCGTTCAACAAGTATTCCGCACCGAGGCTGTCTGCCTCCAGTTCCATCTCCCTGCCGAAACCACTCAAGCTGGTTTGTGCCCAGATGGAAGCCACCTGGCTGATCTGGGAACCGGCGTAACCGCTGCCTGTGGCAACCGCGGTAACAAAACCGCCAACCTGGGCTGCCGCGTTGGCTATTGCGCCACGAGCCTGTTGTTGTACCGCATGACGGGCAGTGATATGACCGATCTCGTGGGCAATTACCGCGGCCAGTTCTGCTTCCGTGTTCATGTAGGTGAGCAGGCCGCGATTGACGTACACATAACCACCCGGCAAGGCCATCGCGTTGATGTCCGGACTGTCGAGGATAGTGAAGGTGTATTCCAGCTCGGGTCTGTGGCTGACCGAAGCCACCTTGTTGCCTACCTCAGTGACATAGGCAAGTAATTCTTCATCCTGGTAGACGGGCTGGCTGGCGAGTACCTTCTCGTGTTCTTCAGCACCAATCTCTTTCTCTCTGCTCTCGCTCATCAGCACCAGGTTGGCGCCACCGGTTGCAGGATTAACTGCGCAGGAAACCACGCCAGACAAAATCAGTAGCGCGGCAATAGCGCGGAGAAGAATGCCGGGTCGCGCGTCGGCAACCATTGGGTTTCCCGATTGGTTAGCAAAGAAATTCAGCATCGGACTAGCTACCTTGTACAAACTCTTTCAGTTGCGTTGCCAAACGACTACAGGCGTTGGCCTCAACTCTTGCAATCAGTGGTATAGGTACCACCAGGGCAGGCAGATAGGACTGGCCGGAGGCATCGGTGTTGATCGTACCCACATTGGTCAACGAACCGACGTCCCAGACACGTGCATCAAAATTGGCATCATCTTCCCAGGTGCCGAAGCCGAAGCAACCGCCTCCCCCTGGGCCGATGGTGCAGGAAATGGATCCCTGTCGGTCGGTGGTTTCAGTGAAGCCATCGACCCAGACTATGTAACGAATGCCGAACTCGCCCATCTTTCTGGCGACTACGTCCTCCCCCATCAACTGCTCCAGGTCCCTGGTACGCAGGGGGGCAGTACGGGGTTCGAACCAGGGGAACATGGCATCGATGAATTCCTGTTCCGGCACCACGTTGATGGCGCCATCGCCGCGCGCCATGCGGTCGCCGACGCACTCGATGAAATCGGAGTCGGTCTCGTAGTCACTGGCCTGCCGACGGCCGAGGACAACCACAGACTCATCGCTTTCAATGCCGGTTTCACCCTGACGGAATTCGTCGACGGTAGTGCTGGTGCAGGCGGCCAGGAATCCCAGGGCGACTAGCGCCAGCATCCTTGCAGTAATTTGAATTCTGTTCATGTTCAATACCAACCCCATGCTATGCCCGCTTCTTTTCAAGCCCTAGAGACTGGCCAACCAGTCACGTACTTCTGGAACCTGGGTAAAGGTGAGAGAAAAGCTCGATGCCAAATCCCGCAGCGCGACGATTGCCGCCTCGTTGATGCCACCTTCCACCGAGCGGAAGGTTTCCGTAGGCGTCTTGCCGTAAGAGGTGAGCACCCAGTCGGCGATGTAATCACCCTCGGGCGTGACCAGCCGCATATTGTATTTGATCCACACCTCGTACACGTCCAGCTTCGTCTTCGCTGGCAGTGCGAGTTGAAACTCTTCGATCAGCGGCATGAAAACCGCATCCACATTCTGCGTCGTGGCCTGGTCAAGCGCCTGTATTTCTACCACGTTGTCGAACATGGCTGGCAGCACCGCGTTGAATAATTCGACGTGGGACTGGCCACTCTCGATGTTGAATTCCTCGCTGCCAGTTTCCGAATACTCAAGGTAGGAGAACTGCTTCAGCGCATCGTCATAGTAGACCGCTACCGACAGGGGAATCTTGCTGATATTGGGTGTCGGGAAATCACCCTCGATGGTGACGTTATTGACACCACAGCCCACCAGCAGCAGGGCAAACACGGCCCCCGCGGCGGCTCTTCCCAGCTTGTTCATGCTCTCTAAATACTTGTGCATGGTCATCATTTTCGTCTTCGCAGCGGGACAAGCCCGGCTCGCAATAGTTTCCATTATTCTCTTCTATAATAGAAACGTTAGATTACTGAAAATCGTTCAATCCCACGAATGTACCACCATTTCGCTGTGTCATCTCGCGCATCAGGTTGGTATAGCGATAAGCGCTCTGTCTGAAGCGTTGAGGCCCGGCGAAAATGGTTGGAAATCCTATGCCGTGGATGCGCACCAGGCGATCCCCGTTGGCGTCCTCCACGTTGATGCGGTCTATGGTATCCAGTACGTCCTGGATCGACCCGCCCGGCTGAAAATCGTCCCCCAATACATAGATACTAATTTTCTTGTCCGGTGAATAAAAGGTATTGATCGCCCGTGTCACTCCTTCTACAGGGCTACTATTACTGTAGGGCTGCCAGGTGCGCAAGGTGGAGATGATTTGCTGGCGCCGACCGGGGGTGTCGGGGATCCAGTCGCCCCGGTAGGTGTTGAACATGTAGTCGCCCATGTCATTCATCACCTGGATACCCTTAACTTCCGGATACACATCGAGGGTGTTGTCGATGATCTCCAGCATCTTGTCCCAGTTGCCGGGGGTGTTGTACATACTGCCGGAGGTGTCGATGATGAAGATGATGTACTCACTGTCCACCGGCACCCCGCCAATTGCGTTGTCTTCCGGCGCGGCGACATTGGCCAGCAGGCGCTGCATCTCTTCGGTCAGGGTCTGGCGCGCGATAGCCAGGCGGCCGATCTCATCGGTAGTTTCTTCTGATAGCTGGTTCGATGCGTTGTAACGACCCTGCACATCATTCAGGTCCCGGCGCAGGCGCGCGATGCGTTCGGTCAGCGCGGAGAGCTGTTCGTGTTTCGCATTCAGCTCGCGATTGAGAATGGTGGTTTCACCGCGAATCTCGAAGAGTTGCTCCTGCAGTTCGGTCACCGAGGCTTCCGGGGTCAGTTCGCTGATTTCCAGCACCGCCGGCGAAGAAGGCTTGGCAATCATCAACAGGATAATCATGGCGCCGAAACCACAGGAGGCCACGTCCAGGAAGGACACGGTAAATGAATCTGTTTCGCGGCGACTCTTTCTCATCTCTGTTCTTTAATGAATGCTCGCTTCTATATGTTGGTTGGGAACGACACGCCCAGGTCCATGGAAATCTGTTCCGTCGACTCCACCCGGGCTACGGATGAATCGTCTCTCGGCTCTTCCGGTTCTTCGCTTTCAACTGCCGAGCTGCCACCGGGCCAGTCCTTGGATGGAGAAATCATCGAGCCCCGGGTGTACTGGGCCAGTTCCCAGAACGCGGCGGCGGCACTCGGGTCGCCTTCCAGCGGCATCAATACAATATTGACCGGGATGCCCTGCAATAAATCCTCAACCGCGTCCTCATAGAGTTCCAGCCTATCCCTTGGAGTAATGAGTGGATCTGACGAACCACGATTGTTAATGGTGGGCATGCCATCGGTGATCAGGAATATATTGTCCGGTGGTGGTGACATGCTGGAGACTTCCTGGAACAGTCTTTCGAAATTGGTACCACCCTCGGGCACGATGTCGGTGACGAATTCCACCACCTCGTTGAGCTGATCCCGGTCGGCAACCTCAAGCCAGTTGCCTTCGCTACCGGGCAGTGCCGATTGCACGGTCTCGTTAAAAGAATAAATCTGGTAGCGGCT
Source organism: uncultured Pseudohongiella sp. (assembly GCA_964438455.1). Classification (GTDB taxonomy): domain Bacteria; phylum Pseudomonadota; class Gammaproteobacteria; order Pseudomonadales; family Pseudohongiellaceae; genus UBA9145. The sequence goes on along the minus strand of CAYTLI010000022.1, from coordinate 14,925 downwards.
GACGATGGGTAGCTGGGTGGTAACCCAGTCAACGGTCTTCACCACTCGCTGCCACTTAGGCGCTTCCCGCTTGTACACATCGCTGCGCAGGTTGGTGCGGATGATATTGACCAGGGTGTCGTCCAGCATGCTGGCGGAACTGTCCACAGCGATGAGGATGCGCTGGCCGCCGAGATAGAGTCCGGACAGGTATTGGCGTTGGCCATCACCGATAAACTGACGCACGCTGGTGCCTTCCGCTTCCAGGGCGCTGGCCTGCAGGCGCAATAGTTCTTCTTCCAGTTGCTGCACATCGGCACGCAGCTGCTCGATGTCCTCAACGGTGGCCACGCTCGAATTCTCCAGCGCAGCGAGCTCCTGCAGGAAGGTGTCGATCTGCTGCTGGATCTGCCGCGCCAGACCCTGGGCTTCCACCACATCGAAGTCCACATCAGACAGGGTATTGCGAATGCGCACCAGGCCAAGCTGGCCTTCTTCTATCTCTTCTTCGAGTAAGTCGATTTCCGCCTGCAGGTCGGGACTGGTCTCCACGTCGGAAACCGTCGAGTTGTGATCGAGAATCAGGAAGATGAGAATCACCGCGCCGAAGCCACAGAACATGACGTCGAGAAACGACAGGCTCAGTGGATTGACCCGGCGCCGGGCTTGTTTGTGTTCGCTAGACATCGCGCACCTGGATGAGTGTCAGTTCATCTTCGCCATCGGTGAATTGCAGGTGATCTCCCACCGACAACTTGCGTTCGCCGCTTACCGATTGCTTGTTGAGTAAAAACTCCAGCTCACCACTATCTATATATACGCCATCCTGGCGTTTCTCAATGCGGCCCAGTGACGCAGGCAGGCCGCTGATGCTGAGCGTGATGGCGCCGGCAGTCATCGCGTTACCGTTCACTGCTTCCCGGTTCTCTATGTTGATGTTGCCCACGGGTACAGCACGGTTCTGGTACAACACATGAGTCGGCGCCTGATCGTGGCCTGCTGGTTTTGTTGCCGCCGCTTGCGACGTTTCCGTAACCGGCAATGACTTGAGCCACTGCATGCCATCAGGGTTACTGGTGATCAGGTCGCGATACTCGAGACAGGCATCGTTTATCACGTGAGGTTCCAGCACCAACATATCCAGTGACGGTGAGATGCTGGCGTGGAAACCGGGCAATGCCGCCAGGTTTGAACTGACGATCAGTTGTGTATCGGCCTCTGTCGCCAGGGCCGCGATCTGGTCGTTAATCTTCTTGAAGTGTCCGTTGAGGCTGGAGACCAGTGCTTCGTAGGGCATCTTCGCCGTGTGCCGGGTCGTGCCCGCCTGCAGCTCCAGAATGAGATTGCCTTCCTGTGCCTGCACCAGCCAGCCGGGTAACTCGTTGTAGAGTTGCTGTTCCGAGTTGGCATTGTGCTGCGGATTGAATCGACACTGTTGAATGAACATGCCGGTGGCCAGCTGCAACATCAGGTCCATGAAGTTCTGGCTACCGACACCAGGTATTTGAACAGTCGATCCACCATTGAGCTGCTGGTCGGCAATGTTGAGTTTGGTCAGCACCACCTGGTGTAACTGGATGTCAGCATAGATCACATGACGGGCGCGGGCGGCAGCGATTGATGCGGCCACTGCCGAGTCGACGATGCCGGCAACATTAAAATCACAATGGTTGGTCAAGCCGAGCAGGATGGATAACTGCTCACGTGTGAAGCTGCCTGGCACCGCCAGGATGACATCGCCATCGATGTCTGCCTCTTCGCTGAGGTGTTGCAGGTGAGCGAAGGCGATGTCGGCGTAGTGACGAAAATTATTACCGTGATCGATCGGATCCAGGTTCAGTTCGTGCCAGTACTTGTTGTAGCTCTTGGTTGGCTTCAGGCGTGCCTGCTGCTCCGCCTTCTCACCCAGGTGCAGCTCATTGTCATCGGCCAGTGCAAAGCCGGGGCTGTGTAACAGCAAACCGCTGCTGTCGCCAACCCGAATGGCTCTGTCGTTTAGCTCGATAACTTTTTCACTCATCCAGTCATCTCCGCTTTCGGTGACTCCACGTGCATGACTGCGTTATCAGGCACCTGCAGATGACGAATCATGCGTTCGTCACAGTAGTTCTGGCAGTCCAGCACCAGCCGGTCCTGCAGCAACTGCAACTGGTGGAGCAGGAACATGAGGAAGATGCTGACCACCAGGGCGACAAAGGTCGAGTTGAACGCCACACCCAGGCTCACGGTAACGCCAACGATGTCACCACTCACTGCCTGGTAGGCCTGGCCCAGGGCAGTACCGATACCACGTACCGTGCCAAGGAAGCCGATAGACGGGATCGCCCAGGCAATGTAGCGGACGATGGTGAGTTCGGTCTCCATCCGGTCTGCTTCGGTCTCGCAGGTGTCCTTGATGGTGTTGGAGACATCTTGAATGTTGCGTGTGCTCTGAAAGCGATGCAGGCCAGCCAGTATGGCTCTCGGCAACAGGTAGTCCTGTTCCTTCTCGGGCAATGCCTGAACCGGGCGTGCGTAATTGCGCGCATCCTCCGGCAGGATACTCATGCCCTCATTAACCTGTATTAATGTCCTGTCCAAAAGTGAGCGCTGGCGCAGGGTCTGTTGCGTCTTCATGCCGATGATGAACACCGCCCAGCACATGAGAATGATGCAGGTCTCCTGTTCGAAGTCGCGCAGGATGACGAACACGGAACGCTCGGGTACGAAGTTTTCATCGATGGCCTGTTGCTCGGCCTGGAATGCCTGGATGTCGTCGGCAATCGGTCGCACTACCGTGACATAGGTTGCGTGCACGATGATCACACAAAAGATCAGTGCAACAATTTGGAAGAATGTTTCGTACAGCGAGCCTTGCTTCATCGTTTATTCCTTGTTCTGCTTCCTATACCTGACCAGTGCCTTTACAAATCTATTTTTACTCAAGCCTGTTTACTCTAGATAGCGCGCAACACGAAAGCCCACATCGTCGCGGGGCTCAACACCGAAGTCGCGGAACGAGAGTCGCATCTCGGTGACTGCACCGTGGGCCCAACTGGATCCGCGGATCACATGAAACTCACCCATGTCTGGCCCAAGCGGATCGTTCTCCACACCGATGCTGCCGGCGGAACCATAGAAGTCGTGCACCCACTCCGCCACGTTACCTGCCAGATCGTAGATGCCATATTGATTGGGATTAAATGAGGCAACTGGCGCCGTTGCGAAGTGGCCGTCATCGTAATCAAACATCACCTCACCAAGAAACGCGCGCACGGTGATATCGGCGAAGTTACCTGAGTTCTCTGGCGGAGGCAGTTGTTCACCCCAGGGATACTTGAGGGTGTTGCCACTGCCATCGGTGCGCGCGGTCCATGCCCATTCTGCTTCAGTGGGCAAGCGATAGCCGGTGGAGTCTGCGTTGAAACCGATAACTTCTTCGCCATCGACCTGGTAGAACGGGGACAGGCCTTCCTGCTCACTCAGCCAGTTGCAGTACTGCGCAGCCTGGGTCCAGGTCACGCGCACCACTGGTTGTGCTTCATTGTTCAGGGTCAGGCCCTGGATAGTGCCCGAAGTATGCTCTGCATCGAACATGCGGAACTCGGCATTGGTCACTTCCCGGTAGCTCATATAAAACGGCTTGTTTAACTGGATGTCGCGCAACATCTCGTTGGAGCGGCGGCCCGGTTCACGTCTTGATGCGCCCATGGTGAACGCGCCCGGGTAAAACAGCTTCAGGGTCTGTCCTGCCACCGTGGTAATTTCCGGTTTGATCTGGTCCAGTCGTGCTTGTTCCAGGGATTTGAGGGTAACGCGAATCACCTGGTCGAGACCCGGGCGGGAAGTGAACTCGCTGCTGTATGGCACGTAGCCTTCCCGGCGCACTTCGATCTGCTGGCTCACCGCCATCAGCTCCAGGGTCTGGTTGGCAGCACCGCGAAGTTCGCCGTTGATGTACAGCTCCGCGTCTGGCGGTTCGCTGATCACCTGCACGGTAGCCAGAACCGGGTTCAGGCGAAAAGAAACTTCCTGCTCCTCATCAGGCGAGGTGCGGATAGAGGTGCTGCCCGGGTGATAACCGTTCTTGAAGAAGGTCGCTTCATGATTCTCATTTGGAGTGAGGCTGACTTCCAGGGGCGTCAGGCCCTGGAACTCACCGTCAATAGTAACGCTGGCGCCACTGGGAGTACTCTGGATGAACACCAGCCCATCGGCCGGTTCCAGTTCCACTTGCGGGACGATGAAGTCTTCGCCAGCTATCACATCGAAGTCTTCCTGCCAGGCCTTGTGGCCAACCAGTTTGAGAGTGACATCCCGCTCGCCCTGGAGGATTTCGGCATTCAGCGGCGTGGTTCCCATCAGCTCACCATCGACGAGCACGTCGGCACCTGGTGGTGAAGTAGTAAATGACAGGGTTGCCCAGGCAGGTTCGAGGTTGGCCTCGTAGCTCTGTTCAACAGAGCGCCCCTCGATAGTAATTATCTCGCCGTAGTCCAGGTAGCGATCCTTGCTCAGGGTTAACTGGTGCTCGCCTGGCTCCACCTCGATATCAACCAGCGGTGTGACACCAACATCGATTCCATCGATCTGCACCCGTGCTTCATCAATGTTGCCGGTGGCGACAGACACCAGGCCGGGTAACCTGCGCATGGTGTAGCTGTGGGTCTGTGACTGCTCGGCACCAACAATCAGCTGGGTGACAGAGTCGTGATAGCCCTCATTACGAAGAGAAATCTCATAGGAACCCGAACGCACCAGGTAGCGCTGTCCAAACGGTATCGCCATGCCTCCATCAATCTGAATCTCGGCGGTAATGGGATCGACCTGGATGGACACGGATTTTGCAGTCAACACAAACCATCCAGATACTGACGAAACAAGTACGAAGAAGGCGACTACAGCGTGAAACCAGTGAAACCTGTAACTGAACTTACGCCCTTCGTCCTGCCGGGGCGTAAAATCAATCGGGGTTATGGGGTCAAGTGCCCCATTATCGGAGCTTGGTTTCTCGAGATCAGCCATGGATTCATCGCCCGCTTGTGGTGATCACGCGCTCTACACAACGAACCAGAACCTGGTCGGGGGTCTGACCAAAACCAACGGTAAATTCTTCGCGTACGTCTCGAAAACCTGGGCGTCTGCCAACGGCAACATAGCGGCCAGGCTTGAGGGAAAGGGTTTGCTGTTCGAACACACCAAGATTACCAACACGCAACAGGGTCACATCGGTCAACATGTCCGACGCCAGGTTAACTTCCAGTGGCACCTGGGAATACTCCAACAGGGCCTCGAGTTCATCCAGTTGCGAACTCAGTAAGGGGCCGGGGTTGGCGATATCATCCCGCGCAGCAAAGTAGTAGCCGGCGGTCTCGTTGTAGACATCTTCCTCAGACAGGCGTTCGGGGTTATTGATCGCATTAACCAGGAAGGCATCGAGAGCTGCCCGGGTGTCTGCGTAGTTTCTTCCATCTATGGCAAATGTCAGGTTTGGATCGATGTCCAGTACCGCATCGTAGGCGGCGACTGCAGCAGCCCAGTTCTCACTGGATTCCGCCGCGTCTATGTCCGCGCGCAGGGCATTGATCTGGGCATTGGCGACTTCAGTCTCGGTCTGCTCGATGGCAGCCTGGGCCTCCTGTTGATTGATGCCCAGGTTGGCGGCGCGCTGAAAGGTAGCGATGGCATCATCGGGATTGCCTGCCTGCAACAGGGCATAGCCTTCCGACATGATGCGGGCAAAGCGGTCCTGGACAATCTGGGCATCCACCTCTGCAATCATCTGTGGCGCCTGTTCGTTGTAGCTGTCCAGTTCGGTGATGCGCACGTAGGCTTCTCTTGCGGCGGTGAACTCACCGTCTTCGAGCAATTCCTCCGCCTCGATAAAGAGGTTCGCCACTTCGTCCAGAGCCTGCGCTCGCTCCAGGCCTATCTGTGCCTCTTCACTGTTGGCGTCCAGCACCAGGGCCAGAGAATATCGGTCCTGGGCCAGGCTGGAGTCGGCCGCAGAGAGTGCGTTGTCGCCCTCGATTAAAATTCGCTGCAATACATCCGGTACTGTTTCCAGCAATTCGACCAGGCTGTCTCTGCCACGGGCGTAGTGTTCGCTGGCCAGCACGAACTCCTGAGTGCGATAGTATTCATCACCAATTGAAGCGACAGCCAGCGCCTCATCATAAGACTCCTGACCCCATTCGCTGACCTCGAGCGCATCGAGCTCACCTTGCCTCTCCAATAATTCCGCCAGGATATCCTGTGCTTCCTTACGCTGGATTGAGCGCTGTGCTTCTTCGAATGGAGAGATTTCTGCTTCCGGCTCTTGTTGAGCTGGAGTAACAGTGTTGCTCGCCACTTCCACGCGACGTTCCAGCGGCAGTTCATATTCGGTAACTACAGAGGGGAGTACGAAGATGACCATCAGCGCAACAATCAACAGCGCGCCAAGGCCCAACCACATTACCGGAGAAGGTTTCTGGGATTGAGGCGGTGCGACCTGTTGTGCAAACGGGTCTGGCGCGACCGCATCGGCGGCCGCTTGTTCTGTTTTATCAACCTGGTTCTCTGACATTCCTGATTCTACCGACAAAAAGTACTACAGGCCGGCTGCTGAAGCTGAAACTATTTCCTTATAGCTCACCCAGTTCCGCGGCATAGAGGTCTGCCAGAATTTCGCGCCACTGACCGTACTGCTCTTCCACTGAACCGGAGAGAGTAATGGTTCGGTCATCCAGGTTAATTACCTGCGGGGCGACCGCGTTTTCCAGAGATTGACCAAGCTCTTCCAGCGCCTCCATGTGCATGCGCGCTTCGGCCTGGCGATCGAAACCACTCTTGATCAGGTAGGCGCCTGCGCCAACACCAACAGCACCACTGGCTTGCGTGCCGTAGTTTGCTCCCTGGGTCGCCGCGGCAAGACCACCGATGACGGCAGCCGTGCCCGCAATGAATCGACGACGGGCTGAGTCGCGCAACTCTTTCAGTGTGCGCGTTTCATGGTAGCTTTGTTCGCGCCAGGAATCGTAAGGCAGTCGCATCTGGCGAACGTAAGTTGCGTAGTAGTCCTGCACCGTGTCGATGAACATGAAATCCCGTTCACGAATATCCCTGATGCGATTCAACAGTGGATCGTTGTCGGCAGGCAGTGCAAGCAACTGGTAGTGACCATCACGGTCAGTGGTCAGGTAGTCACCGAACGCTTCATCAGAGAAGCGCTGGGCGAAAAGCATTTCGGAAACGGTACGAATTTCCCTGATGTCATTTCCGTCCAGATTCTCCTGTCGGTACGCAAGCAAGTCGTTAGCGATCTTGTTGTAGATCACCTGGAACGGATCGTTCTTCTGTCTCTGTTGCGGGTCGTAACTGAATTGACTTACTTCCTCTTCGTACAGCTTGGTGTACCACTCTCGACCGAGAGAGTCGGCAACCTGCACGCGAATGGTCATAAACTCGCCATTGGACTCGAGGATCGTGCCAGTGACCTGCACATCCATCGGGCTGGAGTTGTTCGGCATCAAGCGCACGATGCCCCAGTTCGCCGAACGCTGCAGAGTCTCTGCCAGCAGGTAAGGCGCGTAACGGGATTCGGCAACCCGGATCTGGCCGTTGGTCAATTCTTCCTGATCATCGTCGAGCTCATCGAGGCCGGGATCAAAAATGAACACGCCAACATCCAGCAACAATTCTTCCGGAATGTCTGCGCTGTCCTGAACAACGGGTGTGTATGTGGTCGTCTTAACCGTGTGAGTGGCACATGCAGTTGTCAGCAGTGCCAGGAAAAGAATTCCGACTATGTTTCTGATAGGCAACATCATTGGTCTTCACCTATACCTGTGTAATTTCTGTATTCTTCCCAGAGTGCTTCACGCAGCTCCGGATCCGGTTCTCGCATTGCGGCTTCTCTAATCTGTCTTGCCACGACATCGTCATCCCGGCCGCTTGGAATATCATCGGGTGCTGGAAAGGTTTCCACGTTTTCCTGTCCCTGGGTGGGCTGGCTCACCGCTGCGATCACGCCGCCGGTTACACCAGAGTTTGCCTCTTCCATGGTCTGTGGCTGGTTCTGTCCACCACCGCCGCCATCCTGGCCGCCAATAGCCACGCTGCCGGCTGCATTGCTTTCATTCTGTGCCCGCTCTCTCTCGCTAAGGATGAAGCCATCGAAGGTCTCATAGCCCCTGCGCAACCTCTCATCGAGGATTGCAGCCCGCTCAGCAGTGGTGCTTGCCCCACCCGGGGTGCCTGCAACCGCTGGATTTTGCTCCGATCCCCCACCTGAAGCGTTTTGAGCAGCCTGATCCTGCCCACCAGCCCCATTTTGGCCTGAATCTGAGGTGGAATCACTCTGCCCTGCCCCACCTGAAGTCCTTCCGGGCAGATTATCCAGACTATAATCCCCACCAGGGCGGCGAATACTGCCTCCAGATGAGCCTTGTGCCCCACTTTGGCCATTATTCAGGTCTCCCGTAGAGGTATCCCTGCCATTTGCCCCGGAACCGTCCTGGGACGGGAATCGGGACTGGCTACCCGCATTCTGGCCGGGTTCCTGGCCACTGGCCGATGAAGCCTGCTGGCCGCCTGCAGACTGGGCACCAGACTGGCTGCCATTTTGCGGCAGGTTCGCAGTGGGAATCCCGCCTGAGGCGCCACTACTGGAAGCACTTGCTGACTGGCTGCCTTGCGAAGAGGCCGCAGAGCCACTGCTCTGGCCACTTGCCGACTGGTTGCCCTGATTTGAGCTGGGGCTGGAAGCGCTGGCTGTTTGCCCACTGCTGCTTGATGAGCTCTGAGACTGGGATTGGGACTGCGATTGCGACTGGGATGGCGAAGAGCTGCGCGATTGGGAGCTACACTGACTGGAAGACTGAGAGCTGGAGCTGCTGCTGGAACTGGAAGTCGATGGCGAGCTCGATGAGCTGCTGGAGCTACTCGACGATACCGAAGGCATCGACTGGCTCGATTGCCCGGGAGCCGATTGGCAAGCCGCAAGGGCAAGGCTGATCAGGCCGGGCACCATCAATTTAACTAGTTGCATGTGCTGAATTCTCATGGGTACAGGGACAATAATCCGGGTCGGGTTTCGGCGCAGCAAGTGAAGAAATCGCTAAAAGCCGCTTTTTCGCAACATTTAGCCGCTATTTGCCCACATTTGCATGCGTGTTTGCGGGGGCAAAAAGCTCGCCTGCCAAGCCTGACACAACCTCAGAGTGTTCTACGTCAGCGTAGAGAAAAACCCCTTAATCCTTGCTTAACAATAGAATAGCGCGCCACCTGATGCTACCTCTAACCGGTTCAAATTAGTACCAAAACCGGACTCTCGCGCGGTTGTTGCGGGAGTCGATCATCTCCCCATTTACTACCTGCGGGCGGAATCGATAGCTACGCAATTCCCGAATAATTCTCAGAACGTGACCGGGAATAACCTCACCCTCTTCGCCGAGAATTTCGATTTGTCTTGCACTTCCATTACGAGTAACAGTGAAAGTGAGATCAACTTCGCCCCAGTTGAGGCTGTTGAGAGCACGCCCGTCCAGGGAAGAGCGAGACAGCCAACGGGAATGCTCCACGAATGTGGGCACTATGGTGGCCCGGGAGAAAAGTTGTTGCTGCTGTGGGGTAGGCGGGATTTCTTCTTGCTCTTCCTGGTCTTGCGCTTCCTGCTCCTGCCCTTCTGCCACCTCGCTGGGTGCTGCGAGCAGATCCCAGGCCATGGTGTACTGCTCTTCTGCCGAGCGGCGACGTTCTGCGGTTAAATACCAGTCGCCGAGATGTGCGTGTGCTTCCGCGAGCGCATACACATCGCCGCCTGCGGATGCAATTTCAATAATCTCTCGCAAGGCTCTTTCACCAGCGCCGAATCCTCCCGGCATGGCTGCCGAATCCTCTTGCAGCATGTCGCGGAAGATTTCCTGCTCGAGCCGAAACCTTACCCGGTCGATCTCGGTCATCAGCCCCGGGTTGGTTGCTATCAGGAATGCTGAATTGGCAATCTCGCGCTGGAAAGGAATCGAGCGGGCATCATTGCTGCCGAAGTGTTCGCCCAGCAAGCGCGCGGCCGCATTGAACAAAAGAATCGCCGAGCTGAGTCGCAGGCCGAGTGGTTCGCCGATGCCCCGCTTGAATGCACGCACATGCCAGTTGCCCAGGTTTGCCAGCGCGGGAATCAAGCGCGGGTCATCGGGGCCAAAGGTCTTCTGCTGGATATAAAAAAGATAGTTCTGGTAAACATCGGCGCTCTCCCAATCCTGCAATGCGAGATAGCTGTCTATCAGTTCCTGGACCAACGCAACCTGGGACACGGATTCCAGGCCGTTGTTGATGCGATTTACATGCAAGGCGCGATCGAAAGTATCGATTGCCGCCAGGTAATCACCCTGCTGTTGCTGCAACTCGCCTATCGACGCCAGGGTCTCGACCAGGTTTGGATCCCAGGCACCGCCCTGGTTTTCAATCCGGGTAACTGTTGCAAGGTATTCGGCAATATTCGCTTCCCGGATCGGGAATTCCGGATCCGCTTCCGGATCCACTGGCGCCACCGGCTCGGGAAGCGCAAGGTCTTCGCCTGGAGCATACAGAACCGGAGCTTCCATATAGACGATTGGCGGTAGCCCGTCTTCGGTGGAGCTTGTTTGTTCGGCCGGGCTGGCATCCTGTTGCGCGCTCACCATGCCGGAAAGTGCGAAACACAAACTTGCCGACACCAGCTGCAGCAGCAGTGGCAAACGGGAATGCATTGAATCGGCGGAATACATCAATCGATCTTATAAAGTGTTATTCGTTATTACCGACGCGGGTGAGTTTTAGATTACCCCATTCGTCCCTGGTAACGGACCAGCCGGGAGCCACATAGGTGGTCGCGGAATACTCCGTAATAATAGCCGGACCCATGATGGATTCTCCCACTATCAGGTCTGCCCGCGCCATTCGTTTGGCCGGTTCAGCATGACCATAGACCTCGGTTACTCCGGGATTATTGCGCTCGGCCGGGTTTTCTTCCGCGGCAGGAATCTCGACCCTGCTTCCTTCAGCCTGCAGGTGCACTCGAAGATTCACGAACTCCACCGGTTCGTTCAGGGCATAACCGTATCTTCTGTTATGCAGCTGGTGAAAGTCAGCAACTGTCTGCGACACGCCCAGCCATGGCAGGTTGAGAGAATAGGACTGGCCGACATAGCGCACATCCATGCTCAGCTCCGCGCTCAGGTCGCTTGCCGCTATGCCTTCCTCCAGCAACTCTTCCCTGCCAATTGCTTCCAGCTCCTGGAATTGCGCCATCACTTCAGCATCGCTGCTTGCGTCTGCACGCTCACTAACGGTGCGGGTATATTGTCGCCCCCTGGGCGCGACCAGCATACCGAGTGCCGATAGCACGCCGCCACGGGCGGGTACCATGGCTTGGTCCATGTCCATGGCTTCGGCCAGCGCACAAACGTGCAGCCCGCCGGCACCGCCAAAACTCGCCAGGATAAATTCTTTTGGATCGTGACCCCGATTCACCGAGATCTCGCGGATCGCTTTCGCCATTAACTCATTGGCGATATTGACGATGCCGAGGGCGGTGTCTTCGATTGAGAGCTGAATCTGCTCAGCGATGTTGGCAATCGCTTTTCTTGCCAGTTCCACATCCAGTGCCAACCCACCCGCCAGCCTGCTGCTTGCCAACAATCGACCGAGCACCAGGTTGGCATCGGTTACTGTCGCCTGTTCCCCACCCTGTGCGTAGCATGCCGGGCCGGGGCTCGCGCCTGCGGAGCGCGGTCCTACCTGCAACAATCCACCGCTGTCGATGAATGCGATCGAGCCGCCACCGGCCCCGATGGTGTGCATATCAACCGAGGGAACTGCGACCGGATAAGGACCGATGCGACTCTCCATGGTCATACCGATCTCGCCATCCAGCAACGCAACGTCGGTGGATGTACCGCCCATGTCAAAACTGATAATGCGCTGCTGCCCGATCTGCTTGCCGAGGTGTTTGATCGCAGCGAGTCCACCGGCGGGACCAGACAGCAGCAGATGCACTGCCGCTTGCGCAGCTTTCTCTGCGGCCAGGGTCTCTCCACTGGATTGCATGATCTGCAGGGAACAGGAGCCAAGTTGTTGCTGCAGCCGCGAAAGGTATCCTGCAACCACCGGCCCGAGGGAAGCATTCAGCCAGGTAGCGATTCCCCGTTCGTACTCTTTATAGACCGGCAGAACAGATGAAGAGCGGCTGACAAAAGCAGGTATGCCAGCATCGCGAATTGCAGACTCGATTGATTTTTCAAAGCGGTCATCGAGAAATGAAAACAACAGGTTAATGGCAATTGCTTCCGGCTCCAGTTCGCCGAGCCTGTCCAGCAATACTGTCAGTTCTTCGTCGCTGAGATCTTCCAGCACTTCCGCCTGCGCTGTTAATCGTCCGCCGGTTTCAAGACACAGGTCGGGGGGAACGGGTGGTGATACAGGCTCCTGTTCAAGGGCATAGAGCCTGGGACGTGTTTGCCTGGCCAGGGTCAGCACATCGCCGAAACCATAGTTGGTGACCAGTGCCGTTCTCGCGGTGTTGCCTTCAAGCGCTGCGTTGGTGGCTACAGTGCTGCCATGCACAATGCGCAGTTCGCCCGCTCGCAGTTGTGGTTCCAGCCCCAGATTGGCGATGCCTTGCAGGATCGCCTGTTCTGGCGCGTGGGGTGTCGACAGGGTCTTGTGAACAGTGATTTCCCAATCGCCATCAAATTGCAGGCAGACAAAATCTGTAAATGTGCCGCCGGCATCGATACCAAGAATTGTTTCACTATCCACTGCTTCGCTCTGACTTCCTTTCTGTTAGGGAAACGATTATAACTGCGACGGATTGGAACGAAAGTGAAGTCACTTGCCTGAACTCCCCGAAGTTGAAACTACCCGTCGCGGCATTGAGCCTCATGTTGCGAACCAGACCATTGCCGATGTAACAGTCCGCCAGGCCAGCCTGCGCTGGCCCATACCTTCTTCGCTGGCGAAAAACCTGCCTGGCCACGCGGTAAAGTCAGTAACAAGGCGAGGCAAGTACCTGCTTTTGGGCACCGGTGAAGAAACCCTGATTATTCATCTCGGTATGTCCGGCAGTCTGCGCATCGTGGATATAAATACCCAGGCAGGAAAACACGATCATGTAGATATCGTCTTTGCCAATGACAAGGTGCTGCGTTTCAATGATCCGCGAAGATTCGGTTGTCTTCTGTGCCAGCGTGGTGACCCTGAAGCACACAAGCTACTCAGGCACCTTGGACCGGAACCTTTGCAGGATGGATTCGACGGAGCCTACCTGCATGAATTGAGCAGAAACAAAAAGGCGCCAGTTAAAACATTTATTATGGACAGCCGGGTAGTTGTCGGTGTCGGCAACATCTATGCTAATGAAGCCTTGCACCTGAGTGGCATACATCCTCTGCGCAAGGCCGGCAAGATCTCACTGAAGCGTTATGTCGCCCTGGTGGAAAACATCAAGGCGGTACTTTCCCGCGCAATCGAAGTGGGTGGCACTACTCTAAGAGACTTCACCAACAGCGATGGCGAACCGGGATATTTCAAACAATCTCTTTATGTTTACGGTCGGGCCGGACAACCATGCAAGGGATGTGGGGAAAGCCTTAAAGAGGTCAGGGTCAGTCAGCGCAGTACCGTCTACTGTCCAGCCTGCCAACGCTAGTTGGACTTATTCTTCGGCGATTGCTTTAGCCACAGCCGGGTGAACAAATTTCGAAATGTCGCCGCCGTAAGATGCGATTTCCCTGACCAGGGTGGATGAGATATAGGAGAGATGTTCTGCCGGTGCCAGGAACACTGTTTCGATCTCAGGTTCCAGTACCCGGTTCATGCCCACGAGCTGAAATTCGTACTCAAAGTCAGCCACGGTGCGCAGTCCACGCAGAATGATATTTGCGCCGCATGATTTCACGAACGTGGTGAGCAGGCTTTCGAACTTCTGCACTTCCACGTTTTCTATGTGAGCCAGCACTTCCTGGGCCAGCGCCACACGCTGATCAACTGGCATGGTGCCGTGCTTCTGCACGTTGGTGCCCACCGCGACAATGACCTTGTCGAACAGTTTTGACGCCCGCTCCACCAGGTCGGTGTGACCGTTGGTGATGGGATTGAATGTGCCTGGATAGACTGCGATTTTCATGGTTGGCCCCAGTTGTTGCGGGCATTCTAGCGAATTGCCCAAGGGGTCACAATGAGACCGATCAGCGCAAACGCTGCTCGGGGGAAGTAATAAACCTGGCTATACGCTGCTCCAGCCAGCTTTTCCTGAGGCCGGCGATGAATCCCACGTGCCCTCCCCGATTGCTCAATTCCAGTGCAACAGATTCTGGCAACTCATCGATTTGTGGCAAGGCTGCCGGCGGGATCATGGGATCGTCTTCGCTTTGGATGAGCAGGGTCCGAGCTTGTATGCCCGGCAGAAAGTTGATGCTGCTGCATCGCCGATAGTAGTCCTCGGCGTCTTCGAATCCATGCAGCGTGGCGGTGATCCGATCATCGAATTCCCAGATGTTGGAAATAGAATCCACATCTTTCAGGCTGGCCAGGCGCTCATACTCAGCCTCGTTGCCGGTAGAATGAAACGACTCCTTCTTCTCCTGAAATGCTGCGAGCAGTCGCCTGGTAAAGTAGCGTCCGTAGATTCTTGATGGACCACTCAGCATAGCCCTGGAACAGAGCGCCAGGGTAAAGGGCGTGGACACTGCCACGGCACACTGTAATTCCCCCGGTGCAGACACGATACCGGTTTCACCCAGCCACTTGAGCAATATGTTCGCGCCTAATGAGTAACCAACGATAGCAATCGCCTGCTCACTGCGCTGCTTGCGCAGATGCTTGAATACTTCAGCCAGGTCATCTGAAACGCCGGAGTGGTAAGTGCGTGCTTTGGTATTTACTTCCCCGCTGCAGCTGCGCAGATTCATTGCCACACTGGAAATCCGATTACGCAGAAGTTCGTGT
>CAYTLI010000021.1:0-22156 GCA_964438455.1 uncultured Pseudohongiella sp. | reverse complement strand
GTGAAAAACACTCATCGACTGACATTTTGCGTCAATAAATGAAAAACCTGATGATAACTGAGCAAATTATCTGCCAACTTTACTCTTCTTTTGCGACTTGATTACCAACATTGGTAAAAAAACAAGCAGCAACAAAAAACGCCAGCACGATTGGCTGGCGTTTTTTAGTGTCTAAAGACAAGAATGTGGATAACTTAACTGAGTGCTGTGGATATTTCGTCTCGAATTTCGTCAACAGAAGCGACACCATTCACTTTGATCACCCGAACTCCTCCACCTGCTGATTGCTGTTGCGTGTAAAACTCTACCAGCGGTTTTGTTTGTTCATGGTACACAGCAAGCCGTTCGCGTACCGTCTCTTCCTTGTCATCGGCTCGCTGGATCAGCGGCTCTCCGCTTTCATCATCGATTCCGGCTTGTGCCGGAGGATTGAATTCCACATGGTATACCCTGCCTGAATCCAGGTGCACCCGGCGCCCGCTCAGTCGTTTCACAATTTCGTCATCAGGAACATCGATTTCCAGTACCACATCGATTGGCACCGCTGCGCTTACCAGCGCTTCTGCTTGCGGAATAGTGCGCGGGAATCCGTCGAACAGAAAACCGTTCGCACAATCCGGCTGTTCAATGCGTTCTTTAACCAGCGCAACGATAATTTCATCTGTGACCAGTTGGCCCGACGCCATCACCTGCTCAACTTGTTTTCCCAGGTCTGTTTGCGCTTTCACAGCCGCGCGCAGCATATCGCCGGTCGAAATCTGGGGTATACCGAATTTTTCGGTAATGAATTGAGCCTGAGTGCCTTTGCCGGCCCCCGGCGCACCCAATAAGATGATCCTCATCATGATCTCCTTGCTGAAGTTGTAGAGTTAGAACTAATTTCAAAATCTCAGTGACGGCACAAAGATTTTGATATCAGTCCTTGCCAGTTCACAATCCGCTGGCTTTGGCTTCGTCCCACAAGCTATCAAGTTCGGCAAGTGAGGCATTTTGCAGCTTCTTGCCCTGCCTCTGCAACGCCATTTCAATCCAGCGAAACCGTTCTTCGAACCTGATATTAGCGGTTCTGAGCGCAACTTCAGGCTCCTCTCCCAGGTGCCGCGCCAGATTCACTGCCGAGAACAATACATCGCCCAGTTCACGCTGAATCTCCGCGGTAGCTGTTTCGTGTCCGCTACTGTTCGCAATCGCCTGCTCAAGTTCCGCGATCTCTTCTTTGAGCTTGTCGATCACCGGACCTACGTCCGGCCAATCGAAGCCTACTCTCGCTGCGCGCTTTTGCAGCTTGCGAGCTCTCTCCAGTGCAGGTAACGCACGCGGCACGTCATCCAGAACACTGCTGGCTACTGCCACTTGTTCAGTACCACGTTTCGCCTTTTTCTCAGCTCTTTCCTGTTCTTTTATCTGTTCCCAGTTGACCACGACCTGGTCAGAGGATATCTCCTGGCGCTTTCCAAATTCCTCAACTTTGCCACCGGGAAATACATGGGGGTGTCGCCTGACCAGTTTGGCACTGATGCCATTGGCTATGTCTGCAAAGGTAAACAAGCCCTGCTCTTTTGCCAGTTGTGCGTAAAACACAACCTGAAACAACAGATCTCCTAACTCATCTTCGAGATCGACCATATCGTCACGCTCAATGGCATCAACGACCTCGTAGACTTCCTCTATAGTGAAGGGAACGAGCGATCGAATGGATTGTTCTAGATCCCAGGGACAGCCTAATTCACCATCACGCAGCATCGCCATGATATTTAGTAATTCTTCTATGGCTGCCTTCTGCCGCTGACTCTCAGCCTGGGATTGTTGTTTGGAACTCACTCGATCTCCGGAATAGTGCATTCACTCACGCGCAAATACTGCCATCGACTCCACATGGGCAGTGTGAGGAAACATATCCATTACCCCAGCCGATTTCAATCGATAAGCTCGTTTGGTGAACTCGGCAGCATCTCTTGCCAGGGTAGCCGGGTTGCATGAGACATAGACAATAATCTGTGCATTGCAGGCGGCGATCTGCGGCACTATTTCCAGCGCGCCGGATCGGGGTGGGTCGAGCAGCACCTTGTCGAACTCATTGCTACTCCAGTTGTTTGCCATCTCGATGCTGGTCAGGTCCGCACAGGCAAATTCTGCATTGCTAATATTATTCAGGCTGGCATTCTCGGCTGCTCTCTGCACCATTTCATCACTGCCTTCTATGCCCAGCACCGATTCACAGGACTGTGCAATAGGCAGGGTAAAGTTTCCAAGCCCGCAAAACAGGTCCAGCACCCGGTCAGTTCTTTTTAGCTGCAGTAGTTCAACCGTGCGATTGACAATCTGGCGATTTATCGAGGCGTTGACCTGGGTAAAATCCTGCGGGTGAAATTTCATCTGTAGATTGAAATCTGGCAAGTAGTAGTTCAAGCGCTGCTCGCCCTCAGGAAATATCTTGTGCACGGATCCCGGACCACCGGGTTGCAGATAGAGCTCAATGGCATGTTGTTCAGCAAAATGCACGAGTACTGACAGGTCAGCTTCTGTAAACGGCTTGAGGTGGCGAATGACCAACGCAACGGCCCTGCCAATCTGATCCGCTTCATCAGCCTCCCCGACGGCTACTTCAATCTGGGGAATCTGGTCAGCATCCTGTAGAGAGGATATCAATGCGCGCAAACCCGGAATCAACACGGCAACCTGCTGCGCCAAAACCTTGCAATCATTCATGTCGGTGATGAATGTGGAATACTTCTCCCGAAAACCTACTAGCGCACCACCTTTTTTCATCACCACGCGCACTGCGAGCCGCGCCTTGCGCCGATAGTGCTCGACTTCTCCAGTGATACGAGGGAGTAGTTCAAAATCATCTACACTCAAGCCAGCAGCGTGTTGCAGCTGCTCCAGTAAAACACTTTCCTTAAATGCCAGTTGTTGTTTCGGATCAAAATGCCGCAGGGAGCAACCACCGCATTGCTGGGCGAAGTCACAGCCTGGGTCAACCCTGTCTTCGGCAGCAGTGACGATAGATACGGCCTTGAGTTCATCAAGCTGCCTGCGCTTGCGCACATACTGCGCCTGTACGATCTCTCCAGGCAGTGCGCCATCGACGAATGCAACCTTGCCGTCGATATGGCTTACTCCCCTGCCCTCGTGACTGAGGTTTTCTATGGTCAGTTGCACTGGTTCAGCGGGCAATGCACGCCGACGTCCGCGTCTGGAGTTCATAGGCTTATTCGGAAACTGTTTGCAGCAGTGGCTGGCAGAGTAGTTGGCGGGTTCAATGTGATGGCTACTCAGGGTTGATCATAGACGCCGGTAGAGAGATAGCGATCTCCACGATCGCAGATGATCGCGACTATGGTGGCGTTCTGCAGTTCCTGACTCAGTTGCAGTGCCGCATGAATCGCACCACCGGAAGAGACGCCACAGAAGATACCTTCCTTGCTGGCCAGGTCACGCATGGTGATTTCGGCAGCCGACTGATCGATATCGATGACGCGATCGACCCGCGTGCGGTCGAATATCTTCGGCAGATACTCTTCCGGCCATCGCCTGATTCCAGGAATTCTTGATCCTTCGACCGGTTGCAGACCGATTATCTCTATCTCGGGGTTTTGTTCCTTTAAATAGCGCGACACGCCCATGATGGTGCCGGTGGTACCCATGGAGCTGACAAAGTGGGTAACCTCGCCGCGGGTATCGCGCCAGATCTCGGGGCCAGTGTGCATGTAATGGGCATTGGGATTGTCCTGGTTGGCAAACTGGTCAAGGACCTTGCCCTTGCCTTCCTGTTGCATCTGCAACGCCAGGTCACGGGCGCCTTCCATGCCCTGTTCTTCTGTCACCAGGATCAGCTCCGCACCATAGGCAAGCATGGATGCCTTGCGTTCATCGCTGAGATTATCCGGCATGATCAGTATCATCGAATATCCCTTCAACGCCGCCACCATGGCCAGCGCGATACCGGTATTGCCGCTGGTAGCTTCGATCAGCACATCACCGGGCTGAATATCGCCACGTAATTCTGCCTGCAGGATCATGTTGTGAGCGGGTCGGTCTTTTACCGAACCGGCAGGGTTGTCTCCCTCCAGTTTGGCCAACACGGTATTGCTGGTGTCACCGGGAAGGCGCTGCAGTTTCACCAGGGGCGTGTTGCCGATTTGTTTCTCGATAGTGGAGTAGGACATCGCGGGGAGGCAGGACCGGAAAAGCGCAAAATTCTACATGGTTTGCCTAGGCCATGAAAGGCAGTGACGGCTACACCCATTTGCGACAGAAGAAAAATATCGCCGTGACTGCGATGATGCCTGATAGTCTTTCTCCAAGCACGCCGCAAGTACAGTCCCTGTAGGCTCGGGCTCGGCATCCCTGCCTCGCACGGCTTGTCGCAAGACTTTCAGCCATCATCGCCCACAGCATCGAGTTGAATTCAGATTCGAGTAGTATTTACTTCGCATGCAAGGGAAGCTGCACTGAACCTGCAGGGATGGCGGAGCGATAGTGTTGTGCTGGGACCGTGCGCAGCAGGGATGCTGCGCCCGAGCCCCCAGGGATGGGTTCACGGCGTGTCCCGAGCAACACTATCTCTCTGCCATCCAGTAATGAGTCTCAGCCTGTTAAGACTAAGTGAACAACTGACGACTGTGCAATGGCTTGTCCCCGAGATGTGCAGCCAGCGCCTGTCGCAACAAGCGCTTCGCCGAGTTGGCTACTGCCTGATCAGCGAGTTGCAGGCGACCGAGCGCCAGAAGATGTGCTCCAAGGTATTCGTCGGCGACCTGCTCCCTGATGCCCGCCTCTGCAGATAACTCGAATCCCACATCAGGAGTAAATCGATAGCTGCTGGTAGCCTCGATAGGTTCGTGGCTGACACAATCCTGTTCGAGATTGAGCGCATAACCCAACTCGGCCAGCAATTTGAGCTCGAACTCACGCAATACCGGTTCCATCTCACTCTTGCCCTGAAGCTTGATCAGGGCATCCTGATAGTTGCGGTAGAGCGCCCTGTGCTCCTCCTGATTCTGCAACAAGCGGGTTAACAACTCGTTGAGATACATGGCACTGAACAAGCGCGGCCCAGAGAGCTGAATCGGTGCCAGGTTGCATTCCAGTCCGGTCAGGGTTTTTACCTCGCTCCTGCCACTGAAAGAGGCAAGCAAGGGCTGGAAGGATTGCAACAAGGAACGGAATTTTGATTTCTCCCGGCGCGCACCCCGTGCTACCGCGCGAACCAGGCCATAGTCGAGGGTAAAGAAATCAACCAGCAGGCTGGTGTTCTGGAAAGGCCGACTGTGCAATACGTAGGCAGGCTGCAAAGAGACTCGTGTTTCCATTGTGCTTCAGCTTGAGCTCCCTAGTTATCCGTATAACCAAGACTCTGTAGCGCACGCTCATCGTCCGCCCAACCGGATTTTACCTTGACCCAGAGGTTGAGCATGACTTTGCAGTCGAAAGCACGTTCCATGTCCTGGCGAGCAGAGCTGCCGATCCGTTTCAGTCGCGATCCGTCTTTGCCTACCAGTATTTTCTTCTGCCCAACCTTATCAACCAGAATCAAACCGTGGATGTGCAAGACCTTGCCTTGCTGGCTGAACTGTTCAATCTCCACCGTCACTTCGTAAGGCAACTCATCACCGAGCTGGCGGGTGACCTTTTCACGAATCAACTCAGCCGCCAGGAACCGGGAACTACGATCGGTTACCTGTTCCTCGGGGAATAGAAATGGACCCTCGGGTAAAACACCTCGCACCAGTGATTCAAGCGTGTCGAGGTTGTGGCCTCCCAGGGCCGAGACAGGAACTATCTCACGAAAATCAAACCGCCGGGACATCTGTTCTATATGCGGCAACAGCAATTTTTTATCCGCCAGCAGATCTACCTTGTTAAGGACCAGGATCACCGGCACGTTTACCTTGCGAAGGTGATTGAGCACCAGCTCATCGCCTTCTGTAAAAACCAGTCGCTCCACGACAAAGAGAATGGCATCCACATCGGCGAGAGTGGTCAATACCGTCTCGTTCATGATGCGATTGAGCTGGCGGCGCTGCTCGCTATGCATGCCCGGAGTGTCTACGTAAAGAACCTGATGGGTTGCTGTGGTATCGATACCCAATATTCGATGGCGGGTTGTCTGAGGCTTGCGTGATGTGATGCTGATCTTCTGCTTCAGCAGGTGATTAAGCAGAGTGGATTTGCCCACGTTGGGACGCCCCACAATTGCCACGTAACCACAATAGGTTTTCTGGTCCATTGCTAGTCAACCGCGCCGAGCTGGATCAACATGTTTTTTGCGGCTTCCTGTTCTGCCGCCCGCTTGCTCTTGCCTTCCCCTTCTTGCCCTGCAGAGAACACAGCGATCCTGCACAGCACCTTGAACTCCTGTGCGTGCGCGGCGCCGCTGGTGGCAACTAATTCGTATGATGGCAAGTCGTGCCCCTGAGCCTGCATCATTTCCTGAAGCTGTGTCTTGTAGTCTTTGCGGCGCTGCTGTTTAGGATTAGCTATCAGCTCACTGGTAATGCCGGTGATGAAAGTTCGGCAAGGCTCGATCGAGCTATCCAGGTAAATCGCTGCAACGATCGCTTCCAGTGTGTCGGCCAGAATGGATTCGCGCCGCTTGCCACCGCTGTTCGCTTCCCCCGCACCCAGATAGATCGCATCACCGATCTGCAGTTCACCTGCCATCCTGGCAAGCGCAGTCTTGTTGACGATGGCTGCACGCATTCGGGTTAACTCACCTTCACTCGCTTCCGGGTGCGCAGAAAAGAGCAATTCCCCAACGATAAAGTCGAGCAAGGCATCGCCCAGAAATTCCAGGCGCTCATTATTGGGTTTGCCGGCGCTGCGATGGGTTAACGCCTGACGAAGGAGTGCTTTGTCTTTGAACTGGTAGGCGAGTGTATCCTGTAACTGCTCCTGCTTGGCAACCATCTATTGCAAAACGGTGTCGAATACCGCCACTACGTCGAGGTTGGCAACCAGGGGTATGCGCCGCTCGTAGGCCACCGTGATAATCGCGTTGCCATTTTCCTTGCGCATGCGGATATCTGAGAGGTCGAAGCCGGAAACATTGTTGATGCGCAGGCTGGCAGAAACCCGATCGCGAACATCGGAAATGGTCATATTGGCCGCCTCGCCGTTGTCGATCAGCTCCTGGCAGATACCGGTGATGAGATTATGATCCACATAGAGAGGGCCAACTTTCAGTCCAATCGTGAAAAACAGGGTAATCACGATAACAATCAGCAATAGTCCTGATTTAGAGATGCCGCGCTGCTTGCGCAAACTGCTGGAAGTGATTCGATTCATGGTCATGTTCTCTGCGTTCCCTGACACTATATCGGCCTGATGCCGCCCTGTAACAGTAGGAATTACCGGCCTCTGGTTCCACCAATTAGATCACAGTTTATCGTCCAGGCCCGCATCCGGCTCAAGGGGCAGAAGGGATCCTTTGATTGCGGCTGAATGTGGGCAGACTCAGGCCTGGCTCCTTGTGCATCCACACCGCGACCGCCTTGCCAACGATATTTTCTTCCGGCACGGTGCCCCAGTCCCGGCTATCGAAACTGTTGTCCCTGTTGTCTCCCATCATGAAGTAGTGGCCATTGGGCACTACCCAGGTGGTTCTCACTTCATCATTGCGCAGATTGCTGATGAATTGGGCGGAGTGAGCTATACCCTCGATGGTCTCCTCATACAATTCGCCCGGCAGGTCGCCGATCTGGGTGTCAACCAGGATATCTTCCACAAAGCGCTTCTCGATCATCTCGCCGTTTATGTACAGATTCTTGTCTTCGTAGCGAATCGTGTCTCCTGGCAGGCCGATCACTCGCTTGATGTAATAGGTTTCTTCAATGGGCTGGATAAACACCATGACCTCACCACGCTTTGGCTCATCGACATCCAGGATCTTTGTGCCCAGCACGGGCAGGCGCAACCCGTAGGCGTACTTGTTCACCAGCACGAAATCACCCACCTGCAATGAGGGAATCATGGATCCAGTGGGGATCTGAAATGGTTCTACCAGGAAAGAGCGCAGGATCAGCACGATCAACAGCACCGGAAAAAACGACTTGGCATATTCGATGACCAGAGGTTCCCGGGCCAGTTCCTCCAGCTCTTCGGCAATGGCTTCTTCACTCTTGCCCTTGTGCTGACGGCTCCTAAATTCCTCGACCGCTTCATTCCTGCCGCGCTTGATGAGCAAGTGATCCAGCAGCCACAGGGCGCCACAAAACGCCACCAGGCAAACCAGGACGAATGAAAAATCGATATTCATGATTCAGCCATCTACCGTTAACTATCCACTTTCAGCACCGCAAGAAATGCTTCCTGAGGTACTTCAACATTACCCACTTTCTTCATCCGCTTCTTACCCGCTTTCTGCTTTTCCAATAGCTTCTTCTTGCGCGTGATATCACCACCATAACATTTCGCCGTGACATTTTTGCGCAATGCTTTCACCGTAGACCTGGCGATGATCTGGCCGCCGATTGCTGCCTGGATGGCGACATCATAAAGCTGCCTGGGAATCAGTTCTTTCATTTTTTCCACCAGCAGACGGCCCTTTGAGTGGGCATGATCCCTGAACACAATCAATGCCAGCGCATCTACCCGGTCGCCATTGATCAACACATCGAGGCGCACCAGGTTGGAAGGATCATAGCGAATAAAGTGGTAATCAAGCGAAGCATAACCACGGCTGACCGACTTCAATCGATCGAAGAAATCCATCACCACTTCATTCATCGGCAGCTCATAGTTGAGCGATACCTGCTTGCCGATAAACTGCATGTCTTTCTGCACGCCACGCTTCTCGACGCAAAGGGTGATGACATTACCCAGATATTCCTGCGGAACCAGGATGCTGGCCAGCACAATTGGCTCGCGCATCTCGGCAATATTGTTAACCGGTGGCAGGTTCGATGGGCTGTCCACCTTGAGAACATCTCCATTCTCCATCAGTACTTCATAAACCACGGTTGGCGCCGTGGTAATCAGCGAGAGATCATATTCCCGTTCAAGCCGTTCCTGGATGATCTCCATGTGCAACATACCCAGGAAACCACAACGAAAACCGAAGCCAAGGGCGTCGGAATTTTCCGGTTCGTAGTGCAGTGAGGCATCGTTGAGGGTGAGCTTTTCCAGCGCATCGCGGAAATTCTCAAAGTCATCTGAGGAAACCGGAAACAATCCGGCGTAGACCTGGGGCTGAATTTTGCGGAACCCTTCCAGCGCTGCCACATCGGGCGTTTTTGCCAGAGTTAGCGTATCGCCTACTGGTGCCCCATGAATGTCCTTGATGCCCGCTTCGATAAATCCTACCTCACCGGCTTTCAGGCTCCCGGTAACGGTTCGCTTCGGCGTAAACACACCAATGTTGTCCACCACGTGCGCCTTGCCTATCGACTTGGCGATGATCTTGTCACCGTTACGTAGTTCTCCCTGCATCACCCTGACCAGTGAGACAACGCCCAGGTAATTATCAAACCAGGAATCGATAATCAGCGCCTGCAACTCGGCGTCGCTGTTTCCTGTGGGAGGTGGCACCTTTTCGATAATCTGTTCGAGAATGTCTTCCACGCCCATACCAGTCTTGGCACTCGCCTCTACTGCATCCTGGGCATCGATCCCGATGATCTCTTCGATCTCCACACGCACACGGTCAGGATCTGCCTGGGGCAAATCCATTTTGTTAAGTACGGGAATGACTTCCAGGCCCTGCTCAATCGCCGTGTAGCAAGTAGCTACCGATTGAGCTTCCACCCCCTGGCCAGCGTCGACTACCAACAAGGCTCCTTCGCATGCTGCCAGCGAACGCGAAACTTCATAGGTGAAATCCACATGACCCGGAGTATCGATGAAGTTCAGCTGATACTTGTTGCCATCCTTCGAATTGAAGTACAGCGTCACACTCTGCGCCTTGATGGTGATGCCGCGCTCTCTCTCAATATCGAGATTGTCGAGAATCTGCTCGGCCATTTCCCGCTCGGTCAGCCCACCACAGTGTTGAATAAATCGATCTGCAAGTGTCGACTTGCCATGATCGATATGGGCGATTATTGAGAAATTGCGTATGAGGCTGAGGTCGGTCACGGCGCTGCCAGGGATTTAGGTAATTGCTGATTCTTCAAGCTGTGTGTTTCAGGCGCGCAAGTCTACTCTAATCCACACTGCCTTGGCAGCATTGACAGCATCCTGTAGCTGGAAGATCAAGACGCGGGTGGGATCTATCGGGAGATTTCCAAAGCCAGGGTGGTCGCCTGCCCTTCGCGAACGATGCGAATGGGTACGAAACCGGTCTCGGGGAGTGAATTGGCAATTTCTGCAAATTCTTCGGTGCTGGTGATTTCCCTTCGGTTCAGCGCGACGATGACATCCCCTTCACGCAGCCCAGCTTCGCGACCCGGCCCATCGTTCAGTTCAGCGATTCGGACTCCGTTGAGACCTGACACCTGGCGCGCTTCTTCACTGAGCCCGGTTACCCTGAATCCGAGCGGGTTACCACGATCCCGGACCACTTCCGGGGTGTTGTTGGCAACCACATTGGTAGGCGAACTGCCCAGGGTCACCGACCGGGTGGTGAGCTCCCCGTCGCGATAGATCAGCACGTCGGCTGTGGTATCGGGTCGATACTGGCCTACATAGAATGGCAGGTCGGTGTAATACTCAATCTCATGGCCGTTGAATTCGAGAATGATATCCTCGTTGCGAATGCCGCCGTTCGCCGCCGGGCTCTCCGGTTGCACTTCATCAACAAATGCACCCTGAGGTCTGTCGAGACCGAATATCTCGGCCAGTGCGTAATCGACTTCGCGCATCCTGACACCGAGCAGACCGCGCTCTACCACACCGGTTTCCTGCAGCTGGGCAACCACGTTCATCGCCACGTTGCTGGGAATGGAAAAAGAAATACCATTGGAGCCACCGGTTGAACTCAGAATCTGGGAGTTAATACCGACGACTTCACCGGCGAGATTAAACAATGGCCCACCAGAATTACCCTGATTGATTGCCACATCAGTTTGGATAAAGGACATGTAGTTATAGGCTGAGCGGCCTGGAACCGATCTGCCCTTCGCACTCACGATACCAGCGGCGGCTGAAAACTCGAGACCGAATGGCGAACCAATCGCCAGCACCCAGTCGCCTACCCTGAGCGCGTCGGAATTTCCAAACTCAACATACGGAAGGTTTTCAGCGTCCAGTTTCAGCAGCGCCAGGTCCGAAGGCTCATCGAGTCCAATTACCTTGGCATCGAATACACGACGGTCATTCAGGGTGACCTGAATCTCATCGGCACCCACCACCACATGATTGTTAGTGATGACGTAGCCATCGGAAGAAATCAGGAAGCCGGAACCCACCGCTGCCCGCTGGCGCTGTTCCGGAATACCTTCAATATCGAAATCGGGATCGCCATCCGGATTCAGGCGGCGTAGCAATTCTTCCAGCTCTTCATCAGCGATTGGCGACCGTGCTGCAACACGCCTGGTAGTGGAGATCTCCACGATAGTGGGCGCGTTCTTCTCCACCAAGGTTGCAAAATCCGGCAATTCCGCGGCCGTCAGCGATGCCGACGCCAGCATCAATGCGGGCACAAAGAGGAATCCCAGGACGCGCACAAAGCGGTCCCGGGGCTGATGTCTAACTGATTGGGTACTAGGCTGCATGGGGCCTAATGTAGCACAACAATGCGGTGATCTCACCGCTGGACGTGTCCAGCTTAGGTGAAGAAATGCTACCTGTCGGACTGGGCGTCGGCGCCTGTCTGGTAGTCGTTAACCAGGCGGTACAAGGGAGAATCCTGCAGATGCTCGGTGCGCACCGGTTCCTCAGGATCGAAGCGCATGGCATCGAAGAACTGCTGGAAATACTCGGTCACTTGCGGTTCGACTTCTGCTCCCGGAGCTTCGGCAAGCAAATTTTCGCTTGCTGTATTGGTGAGCTGTGGCGCACTGCTGCTGGATTGTTCGGCCACCATGGGGGAATCCGGGTTGCTGCTGCCTGGCTGCAAGGCAACCACGGCGACGACCGCGACACAGGCGGCAATGGCGATGCGGGTCATTTGTTGCTGCCAGCGGGAAAGCCCGGAATTGGATACTGGCTGGGGCTCATGCTCGAGCGCTTCAGCGACGCCCTGCGCGATGCGATCACTCACCGGTATGCCCCGGTCGTGCAGGACGGACTGTGCCAGGTGGTAGCGTTGCCAGCGTTTTACCAACTCAGGATCGCTATCGAGTGTCTTCAGCAAGCGCCGCAATTCGAGCTCATCGGCCTCGCCATCCATCAATGCTGAGAGGGATTCCTGTTCGTAGTTACTCATGCAGCGCCCCGCTGGCTATTCAGTTGTTCAGTTTCGTTGTTATTTCGCGATCAGATTCTTCTGCCTGCTGCAGGCGACTAAATCAAATCCCGAATCTTCTTGTCTATCGCTTCCCTGGCCCGAAAGATCCTCGACCTCACGGTTCCTACCGGGCAATCCATGACCTCGGTGATGTCCTCATAACTGAGACCGGAAAACTCCCGCAAAGTAAACGCGGTTCGAAGATCTTCCGGTAACTCTTCTATCGCATCCACAATCGCCTGCTTTAGTTTACTGGTCGCCAGGCTGCCTTCCGGGTCTTCAATATCGCGAAGTACGGCGCCCAGCTCGGTGAGTTCGGCTTCGTCCACGTTGACGTCGCTGGCCGGGGGTCGCCGGCTGCGCGAGACCAGGTGGTTCTTCGCGGTATTGACTGCGATGCGGTACAGCCAGGTGTAAAACGCGCTGTCGCCCCGAAACAAGGGCAAGGCACGATAGGCTTTGATAAAAGCCTCCTGGGTCACGTCCTCAGCTTCCTGGGGATCATGAACGAAGCGACTGACCAGCGCAGCTACCCGGTGTTGATAGCGCAGGACCAGCAAGTTAAATGCGTTCCTGTCGCCCGCCA
The DNA here is from genome assembly GCA_964438455.1 of uncultured Pseudohongiella sp. Taxonomy (GTDB): domain Bacteria; phylum Pseudomonadota; class Gammaproteobacteria; order Pseudomonadales; family Pseudohongiellaceae; genus UBA9145. The sequence goes on along the minus strand of CAYTLI010000021.1, from coordinate 9,242 downwards.
ACACCCTGTCAACAAGCTGCTGATCCGTGGCTTCTGACATTTGTCCCTACTCCTGAGTCCGCGCTTATCCCGATTCCCTAGCCTGAGATATCACAGAAACTGCCAGGAACAAATGTACCCGCTCGGTGGAGTAGACAGCTTCGCGTCATAAAAGTTCTCGGAATCCAGTAAATTTCTGCCAACTTTACAATATTGTGCCGGCCAGCGATCATCCAGAAAAACTGACTCGCGTAAAACCACCGATAGATTTCTGCACAGGTCATACAGTATCTTCCCATCCGCTGCTTGCTGCGTACGCTTCCGCAGGATTAATTTCTCGATAATTCAACTAGTTACTTAAGAACCATGGCCATTTCTGAATCTGTCAGCGAGAGCTCGTGCGATATTCTGATCATCGGCAGCGGTGCAGCAGGACTTACCCTGGCGCTACGCAGCGCAGATTTTGCCCGTGTAATGGTACTCAGCAAGGGCAGTCTCGAAGAAGGTGCTACCTTCTACGCCCAGGGTGGCATTGCCGCCGTGCTGGACGACGAGGACAGCATTGATTCCCATGTCAGAGACACGCTTACCGCCGGCGTTGGCCTGTGCCATGCGGACATCGTCGAATACATGGTGAGCCAGAGTGCCGGCGTCGTCTCCTGGTTGGTAGAACAGGGAGTCCCATTTACCACCAAGGCCGGCAATCAGGGCAGTGCCAGCGGATCAGAGCAAGTGGACGCCCAGTCCCTGAGCTCGCTCCATCTCACCCAGGAAGGGGGCCATAGCCATCGCCGCATCATCCATGCAACCGACGCCACCGGGAAGGCTGTCTTCGAGACCCTGCGCAAACGAGCTGAGGAGCACCCTAACATCGTTTTGCAGGAAGGGTGTACCGCTGTAGATTTAGTGACACAAACGTCTCAGGGGGGCTCAGAACGCGCCTGTGTGGGTGTCTATGTCCTCAACCAGCACAATAAACGTGTGGAAGCGATTCGGGCGCGCTTCGTGGTCCTTGCCACCGGTGGTGCCAGCAAGGCTTATCTGTATACATCCAATCCCGATGGCGCCAGCGGTGATGGCATTGCCATGGCCTGGCGTGCCGGGTGCCGGGTCGGCAACATGGAGTTCAATCAATTTCATCCTACATGCCTGTTTCACCCCCACGCAAAGTCATTCCTCATCACCGAAGCCTTGCGCGGCGAAGGTGCCAAACTGGAGCTGCCCGATGGCGAACGCTTTATGCATCGCTTCGACAAGAGGGAGGAGTTGGCGCCGAGGGATATCGTAGCGCGGGCGATCGACCATGAGATGAAGCGGCTGGGATGCGACTGTGTTTACCTGAACATCAGCCATAAGCCGGCGGTTTTTATCCGTGACCACTTCCCTACTATCTACGATCGCTGCCTCGAGTTTGGCATCGATATCACCCAGGACCGTATCCCGGTAGTGCCAGCCGCGCACTACACCTGCGGCGGCGTGCTGATCAACAAGCAGGGGGAGACTGACCTCGCCAACCTGTATGCGATCGGAGAGACAAGTTTCAGCGGCCTGCACGGCGCCAACCGTATGGCCAGTAATTCCCTGCTTGAGTGCTTCGTCGTTGCTATCGGAGCGGCCGAGAGCATTGAGCAGAAATTTGCCAGCACGCCAATGGTCGACAGCATCACGCCCTGGGATGAAAGCCGGGTAACCGATTCTGACGACGAAGTTCTGGTGTCACATGACTGGGACGAAATTCGTCGCTTCATGTGGGATTTCGTTGGCATTGTGCGTACCACCCGCCGCCTGGAGCGTGCCTTGAGCCGGATCCAACTGATCCGTGAGGAAGTCAGGGATTATTACATCAAGCACAAGGTTACCAATGACAATCTCGAGCTGCGCAACCTGGCACTGGTATCGGAACTCATAATCCGCTGCGCACTGCAACGCCAGGAGAGTCGCGGACTGCACTATACCCTCGACTATCCGGACCTTAAGGATCCGCCAGAGGATACGGTACTCTCTCCCTGAAGTTCGAAGCGCAGGAAGCGCTGCAAGCGACAAAAATCTGCCCGCGCCAACGCATCGGCAAACAGGATCAGACGCTGCTTGCGGCGAAATAAACGATGCCTGGTCGCGCTTTCGGTCTCGAATTCAACCAGCACCAGGTACTCGCTCAGGTAGATGAGCCGCGGTGGCCCGCAGCGCAATACATCATGCTCGCTCCACAACAGCACAGCCTGATTACTGATACTGCAATAGCAGGGGCGATGAGCTGAATATTTGCCATAGTCACGGGCCAGCACGAAAGCACTACGCAGCAGTGCGAGCAGAACAGGCAACGCAAGCAAAGCTGGTAATCCGGCTACGACAACTGAGCATGCTGCCAGCAAGTGCAATGTGCTTAGCGCGAGATAGGTAGTCGCCGAGTAGCCAATCGGAAAACTCATTGCGGAATACTGTGCAGGTCCGGGGCCCGGAATTAAACCGTTTCAGTTCAAGTCTAGTTACGGTTTTTGCTGTGCGCGAGAATTTTCCCGATAAGCGGAACAAAGGCAGGGTTCGCAGGTTCGGCCCGCTCCATTAGCCAGCGGAACAAGTCCTGGTCTTCTTCGGCAAGAAATTGTTCATATAACAGTTGTTCTTGGTGTGGGAGTGTAACAAAGACTTCTTGCGCAAACGGCACCAGGAGCAAATCAAGCTCCAACATGCCCCGGCGGCTGTGCCAGAAGATGCGACGGGGATCTATTTCAGTCATAGGATGCAGTCAACCTGCAGGGCGGTTATCATCGATGCTTAATATTTGCAGATCAGTGATTGTATAACGACAAGGCTGCCCCCACATCAATTGTGAACGCAGCACCATAGTTTTTAGACGATAAACGCAATGGAAATAATTCCCCTCTCAGAACTGGACTACTTTGACTACATACAGATCAGCGGCGATGACGCCCGGAGCTTTCTCCAGGGCCAGGTTACCTGCAATGTCGATTTGCTGAGCCAGCAACGGAGCCTCGTTGGCGCACTCTGCAATCTCAAAGGTCGGGTGATAGCAGACTTTCGCCTGCTCAGTGTGCATGACGACGAGATTTTGCTGCAAACCCTTTCCGGCAATGGCCAAATCATTATCGAAACCCTGTCGCGGTATGCGGTATTTTCCAAGGTTGAGTTGCAACTGACTGATGGCCCCACCGCCGCTTTCGGCGTGATTGGTGAATCGGTGGAAGCAGCGTTTCAGGAGGTAGCCTGCCATTTCCCGGAGTCAGAGAATGGCGTGCTGTGCAGCGAAGACTTTGTCAGTATCCGCGTTGCCGGCAGCAAACCGCGCTACCAACTCTGGTGTCGAAACCAGCAAGCGCTGACTGCAGTCCGCAGACTCGATGTCATGGAGGAGCAGGCAACACTCGTTGCCTGGCAGCGTGCCGATATTGAGGCCGGCATCGTCCATGTCGACGCCCAGAGCAGCGAGCGCTACACACCACAACTACTCAATTACGATATTTCCGGTGCCGTTGATTTCAACAAAGGCTGTTACACCGGGCAGGAAGTCGTCGCCCGCATGCACTACCGGGCAACCGCAAAGAAGCGCATGTTTCGCTTGCGCAGTGCAGTCTCAATCGACACCGATTCGTCAATTGCGTCAGCCTCGGCAGCTGAGCAGGCAGTTGCCGAAGTTCTCAGCAGCATACCGGCGAGTGAAAACGGACTGAATAGTGAAGCGCTGGCTATCCTGAGTACGGAACTGGCAGCAAGCAATCCGCAACTGGTGCTGGCGGGAGAAAAAGTGGAATTGGTCGAGCTGACCTACCCGGTCGAGTGATTCGCTATTGCCGGGCCAGCGCTAATCAGTGGTGGTGAACGATGACCACAATTTTTCCATCATCGACAGATCGAGATTTTCCAGCATCTGGATGATATCGATGTGGTTGGCGATCTCTTCATCGCTGAGGTCATCCTGTTCGAGAATGCGCTTGTTGAGGCTGATCGCATCTTTCACGCTGATCATGCAGAACGACGCGTCAGAAGCCTGGCCCGAACTATTGCGCAGGCTGTGTTCCTGCACTGAATCGAATTTGTAGCGAGCGAGGGTCCGCAGACAGGCTTCACGATCAGGATTACCCACCGCAAACTCAATCGGCACCTTGCTATCGCTAACAATAGGAAAGGTTTCTACCGGCCGCTGGTAAACAGGTTCGCGGTAGTGGCTCAGTTCAACGACTTTACCCATGGGTATCTCAATCAATCAGCAGGATAAGATGCCGCTATTCTGGTGACAGCTTTACCGCGGGGTCAACTTATTGATTTTCTAATGAAAAAATTACGTAAAATTGCACCCTCCAATTACTGATAATTAGAAATTTCAATAAAGTTTCAATTGTGAAATCGGAAAAAGGGCGGGATTCTGGCGTCCCCGGGCCGATTTGAACGGCCGACCTACCGCTTAGGAGGCGGTTGCTCTATCCAGCTGAGCTACGGGGACTCGGAGCGCAAGTATATACTCTGGCTATTCTGACGACGACAGGCATGCGGCCTGTGGGTGGCGATTTCGGTAATGCTCAGCATCATTCTCCCGGTTTTCAATGAAAGTCGCTGCAATTACCTGGATCGTATCCTGCAAAATCTGTCGCAGCTGGATTCGGCAGAGATCATCATCATCGATGGCGGAAGTACAGACGACACCGTGTCGCGGATCAATAACGCCGGATTTAGCGTCCTGGAACTGCCTGATTCCAGCCGCGCCGCCCGACTCAATTACGGGCTCGATGCGGCCAGCGGAGAACTAATCTTCCTGCATCATCCCCGCAGTCTGGTCAGCCCGGACATTCTCGCCGGACTTGAAACGCGACTCGGGGTTTCTCGACCGTGCTGGGGAGGACTAAGCCATCAGTTTGACCTGCAGCATCCCCTGTTGCGCTTTACTTCCTGGTATTCGAATCGAATTCGCTGCGATTGGCGCGGCATTGTGTACCTGGACCATTGTCTGTTTCTGCACCGCAGTTTCGTTGATCAGGGTTACAGATTTCCGGCTGTAGAAATCTTCGAGGACACGCGCTTCTCACTGCAGCTGCGCCAAAAACAGAAACCGATAAGACTGAAGGACTTCTGCACAACTTCGGCGATCCGCTTCAGCAGGAATGGCATCTATCGCCAGGCGCTGTTAAACCAGATGCTGAAAATAGGCTTCTGGTTAAAAACATCACCGAAGACTATGAACCGACACTACGAAAAAGGTCTGGAGCTCAACGAATGAATTTAAATACCGGCAATCAGGCTGAACAACTGCCACCACCAAGCACGCAAAATTTTGCGCAGTGTGGGTGATTCAACTTTACCGGTCGCCACGCTTCCTTCAGGCTCGCCCCGAGATTGAATCGCTGATCGTATGGCAACAGCGTACAGGCCTGCACCGAGAGCCGGTCATCTCCCTTGTGCTTCACCACCATACGTGATGTTGCGCACATCATCTGTGCCGGATCCTGATTCAGGATACCCCAGCAAGCGGTCGTAATTTCAGGCACATCCAGAGATCCATCCATCTCGGGAAACAGAATCAATTGCTCAGGATGTTGAGCATCCAGATCGATTTGTTCTGTGGCGAACAACTCTGCATAGCCACGGCGCATCTGTTCCTCGTCCTCTCCCCAGAATGTGCGTCCTGCAACGGCAAACGCGATGGCGCTCCCACTCAGCCACTGCAGCGATTTGATCGCGGGTTTCCAGGAGCGCTTGCCACGTTCGAGCGCATGGGTTTGTTCCGCGTAGTGATCCAGAGAGATGCGCAGCTTGAGTAATCCAGGATGAGCGGCGTCCAGTGCTTCCAGTTCCTTGCGTTTGCGCAACAGGGTATTCATGCCATTGGTCAGCACCAGTGTGCGATAGCCCCGCTGCAGACAGGTCTCGATCATCTGCAGCATTTCGGTATTGAGAAAGGGCTCTCCCCCGGTAAAGCCAATTTCCTCTGTAGCGAAGGCCTGTTCCTCGATCTCATCAAGCAAGCCTATGAGTTCAGCGTTACTGATATAGACCAGGCGATCATTTGTTGGGCTGGATTCGATGTAACAGTTTTCACAAGTCAGGTTGCAGAGACTGCCGGTATTGATCCATAAGGTGCCAAGCTCCCGCGGGTCCACGGACGCGCGGGTTTCTCCCGTCGCTGTCGTATCTGGATCGACGAATTTACCCTGCGCCTCGGTAATATCTTTTAGCTCAAGCTTCTCATTCATCGATGCTAGCAACAGGATGAACCTGCTTCCTCAGTCGACAACACTGCTTCGGCAAACGGCATGACAGTTCCGCAGTCAGGGAAAATACCAAAATGCTGTTCAAAGTCTCCATAGAAATCGAAATATTCTGCAAATCTAGAACGCTGCAACATCAAGAACGTATTTCCGCAAACAGGCAATACCCTGCCCCGCTCAAACCGATGATGATCGTCCAGCATAAATGCTTCACGCTGCTCCTCGATTCCTCCGAGATAACGAACTGCCTGGCCATAATCTTCACATGCAGACTCCAGTTGTGAAATCTTGAACAAACGATAGGTCACTGAATAAAACCGATAGCCCTTTAATTTTTCGGCGAGCGCCTTGTTTTCGATGCTGATGCGATGAGATTCCACAATGCGGGGATCACCGAAACCACAACTTTTCGCCAGGTCCTGAAAGTCGTGCCAGTACAGTGCGCCCCCGAGGCACTCGCCATAAAGCTCACGATCCGTCGCCAGCGAATTTGGAATCCTGCGATCACAATAGACATCGGAAAAATAAAATTCTCCACCCTCCTTCAGCACACGGTTAGCCTCACTCAGTACTGCGCGTTTGTCGGTTGCCAGATTGACCACGCAATTCGAAACAATGACATCATACCGCCCTGAATCCAGACCTGCCGCCTGGAGATCCTGGATATTGCCCTGCACGAATTTTACGTTCGAGCGGGAGTAAGCAAATTTTTCCCGGTGCCATTCCACATGCCTGTTGGCGACCGCAAGCTGCTCCTCTGTCATATCAATGCCAGTGACCGAACCGCTTTCACCCACCAACTGGGAGAGCAGATAGCAATCCCTTCCCGTGCCACTACCCAGGTCGAGAACATCCAGACCATGAATCGCGCCGGGAATCGTCAAACCGCAGCCATAATATTTAGTTAACACTTCATCATGAATATTGGCGAGTGCTGACTTTATGCTCTCGGGATACTCCACCATGGTGCAACAGACGTTCGTCTTCAGGTCTGCGCTACCCTGTAGTTCCTTGCCGTAGTAGGCTCGAACCTCGGCCTCCAGATTTTGCATATCATTCATGGTCTTCTCTTAATCCTTGTTTTGGATCGTGGATCCTGTTTGCCAGTCCCCGGAGCCATAGTAGCAAGCGGGCATACGAATAGACCATGATCCCGCGAATTTCCTTCGGACTTTGGTAATAGAATACTCGCCGATAGCGCCAGACCAGCACCAGTGGCAGCAAATCCGGTTATAATAAGAAGATCCCCGGGGTCATTGTGAGTCTTCCATGTCTATCTGGATTCGCCACAAGCAAACAGTGCAGCAACCAGCAGATGGCTGAGTCCGCAGTGGAGTCGCTGATACAACGCACAATGCTTGCCCAGCAGCAGGCAGAGAGTGGTGATGGAATCGCTGCCCGCGCCCACTACGATGAGATCGCTCCCCAAGCGGGCGCAGATACCCAACTCAACCTGAAACTCGCTGAACTCGCCCTGAAACTCCACCTCAGTGAGGCCAGCCTTGGCCATCTACAGACTGTTATGGCCACCGAACCGTATGACGCGGACACACTGGTCACTGCAGCCAGGTGTCTCGGTGAATTGAATCGTCATGAGGAAGCAATCGCACTCGCACGACGGGCGGTAAGCAAAGATCCCGAGCACGTTGACGCCCAGTCCTTACTAGGCAGCTTGTTGACAGAGGCTGGTGAAACACAGGACGCGGAGCAGCACTTCCAGTCAATGATCGATGCCGGCACAAATTTGCGTCTCGCCTCCACAAACCTGGCACGTTTGCGCAAGTTTACCGATGCCGATGGTGCTGTTATCAAAAAAATAGAAACCGCACTCAACTCAGACATCCCTCCCCGAGAACAATTGGCCATCCATTTCGCACTGGGAAAGATTTACGACGACTGCGGTGAATATGAAAAAGCCTTTGGCCATTTTCGCCAGGCCAATCTGCTGCAAAAAGAACCCTACGATCACGACAACGACGTCCGCTGGTTTGAACAGATCAAATCGGTCTTTACTGCATCCAACATAGAAAAGTTGAGTGAGAATGGGCTGCAATCAAGACAACCGGTGTTTATCGTTGGTATGCCGCGCAGCGGCACGACTCTGATGGAACGCATAGTCGCCAGCCATTCTCTAGGAGCAGGCGCAGGCGAACTGGTTGCCATTTCACAGATTGCGCACCAGGTGATGCGCGAGAACGAGAGCAAACCAGCAGAGCGGGCACTTAAGCGGATGACTTCGGATCATTTGCGGGAATACGCAGATCACTACCTGCAGGTATTGCGCATGGGCATGCCGGAGTGCAGCAGAATTGTTGATAAACTGCCTGGCAACTATCAGAACATAGGACTCATACACGCACTATTTCCCAATGCGAGCATTATCCACGCAATTCGCCATCCACTTGACACCTGCCTGTCCTGCTACTTTCAGGCTTTTGCCGAAGTGCGTTGGTCGAATGCACTGAAATCAATTGCGGACACTTACAAGCTCTACCGCCAATACATGGACTACTGGAACAAAGTCTTGCCCGCAGGAACAATCCTGGACGTGAATTATGAGTCGCTGGTTGAAAATCCTGAAGCTGAGGGCAAGCGCATGCTGTCCCATTGCGGCCTTGAGTGGGAACCCCAGAGCCTTGAATATCATCAGCAACAGGCTGTGGTCAGAACTGCAAGCCACGCTCAGGTTAGACAGCCCATCTACCAGACGTCCCGGATGCGCTGGGTTAACTATGCCGGCCATTTGCAGGATCTTGTCAATGAACTCGCCGACTATCTCGGCGAGCAACGATCAGTGCTCGCGAATCACGGCTTGATAGTTAGAAAGAAAAAACGTTTCGGACTATTCTGAGATGCGAGGTTACGGCGATGCCAGCAACACTTTATTCTGAGTTGATTGTTTGATGGAACTCTCACTCTCCACCCAGGCTTTTTTGATGGGACTGCTGTCGGCAGCATCCCTCCCCCTCGGCGCGCTGTGCGCCCAGTTCTGGTCTCCGGGAAATCGTGTCATCGCCACCATGATGGCCTTCGGCAGTGGCGCCC
>CAYTLI010000020.1:0-23157 GCA_964438455.1 uncultured Pseudohongiella sp. | reverse complement strand
GTGGTGATGGATTATCGTAGTTCCACACGTCGTGCTTCACTGTCTGGTAGTGCCACACCCTCTCACCGGTTTCGGAATTCAGCGCGATTACGCTGGTACCGAACAGACCATCACCAGGACGGAAACCGCCGTAGTAATCGATAGTCGGTGGATTGGTTGGGACGTACACCAGGTTGTTTTCCGGATCAGCAGTTAGCGGTGCCCAGGAAGAAACATCACCGGTATATTGCCAGGCGTCGTTCTCCCAGGTTTCATGACCATACTCACCGGGCCGTGGAATCACATTGAACTTCCACTTGAACTCACCAGTGAAGCGGTCATAGGCAAGAATATCGCCGGGCACGTTTTCAACGCGCGCCTGCAGATAGCCCTGCTCCGCTGAATTACCAACCACGATCGTGTCATTGACCACGATGGGTGGAGATGAAGTTGTGATATAGCCAACCTCCAGAGGGATACCCGCGTCGGGATCATAGGGGTGGCCCAGATCTGCGAGCATGTCGACAACACCAGTTTCCGGAAATCCTTCGACTGGCACCTGGCCACCGAAGCCTTCCAGTGGCGCGCCGGTTTCGGCATCAAGAGCCAACAGGAAGAATCCTGGAGTAGACACGTAAACAACGCCTCTGCCATCTATCCGCGAGTAGGCAATGCCCTTGCCGTAAGAGGCTCTCATGGAATATTCCCAGCGACCGGTGGAAGGCAGTCGATAGGACCACAGAGTCTCCCCGGTCTTGGGGTCGATGGAGACAACATTTCGGCGCGGGCCGGAGACGGTAAACAACTTGCCATCTACATAGGTTGGTGTTGAACGACCGGAATAGCCGCCGAAACTGGAACCGTCCCACTCCCAGGCAACTTCCAGTTCATCGAAATTTTCAGCCGTGATTTCATCAGCCGGGGTATAACGGGTGTGAGCATAATCACCACCCAGGGTATACCACTCAACCGTGTCGTCGGTGACCAGGTTCTGTCCCAGCACCGAGCCTGACAGCAGGCAGAATGCGGTGAAGACAATACCCAGCCCGAAATCTGACAACGGGGAGAGCTTTGTTCGCGGATTAGATTTATTCATTTAAATACCTTTATTTTGTACCTTGGTTTCCCAGGCCTGCGAGAAGGGTACAATTTACTGAACAGGGGGCCCCTGTCAATGAGAATTGGCGCGGAAGAGCCCGAATTCCGGCAGATTGAGCCCTTTTCACCCTGTATTGGGCTTATCTCTTAACGAATTTCAGCACTTCCTGATCGCCCACTGATGCACCCCAGATAACCCCGTCATCACTGACCGCAATACCCTCAGGGAAACTGGTGCCACCAGTCGGACTCGGATCGGGAATGAAATCGGTGATAGTGCCATCCAGCGTGCCCACGTAGATGCCCCGATGCCAGCCTGGGTTATAGCCATATTCCCCTTCCGCGGCGCGGGATTCAGAATCAACCGCATAGAGCGTGTCGCCCAGAATGCGAATCCCGCTGGGCCGGCCCCAATGGGCCCAGATTGCCAGCAATTCACCTTCAGGGGACAGCACCTGCAGTCGGTTGTTGGTGCGATCGCCTACATACATTCGTCCTTGTGCGTCTACCGCGATAGCATGGGGTCCTTCGAATTGCAGCGGTCCATAACCCTTCTCACCCCAGGCTTCAATGAATTCTCCGTCCGCAGTCATATGCACGATGCGACGGTTGGAGTCAGGGTTGATATGACCATCCACTATGTAGAGGGAACCATCCGGACCGATGGCGAGATCGGAGGGTTCATTGAACTCGCCAGGCCCATCGCCACGAATGCCCGGCTGGCCCAATTCAATCAACAACTCTCCTTCGGGACTGAACTTGAATATCTGGTTGCCCTGTTCACCCTCGATGATGCCGGCATCAATCAACCAGAGATTATCTTCATCATCAATGATCACACCATGAGGCCAGACAAACATGCCGCTGCCGAAACTGAACAGCAGCTCACCAGTGGGGCTGAACTTCAATACCGGATCCACATCAGATGCCGGACAGGCACCATTGTTTCCACCACAGCGTTCAAAAACCCAGATATTGCCTTCTGAATCCACATCGATCGCATTGCCCGAGCCCATGGACCGGCCGGCGGGCATTTTCACTACATCGCGCACGATTTCGTAAGAGTTTGGGTAGTCCGGCAACAGCGTATTCTGCTGGGCGTTACTGCTGGAAATTGCAAGCAGTGACAGGGCAAACAGTGACAAGCAGTATTTGTAGTTATGCATTGGTTTTTATCATCCTCGTCTTGAACCAGTTATTGAGTTTATGAAGAATTATGGCGACAGGTCTACAGGAACCCGCTGTATTGCCTCAGGTACCGCCTTTTGCGGTAAACTGGGAGCCGGATTAAAGACATTCATTATGAAACGGCTTCTTCTAACTTCCTTCGTGCTGGCCCTGGGCTTCTGGGCCACGGGAGCCCTGGCAGCATCTGCCTCTCAGGCAGAAGCTGAGAGCGCCTGGCTGGCATTCGCTAATGCCAGGGGTGAGGAATCGCTGATTCGCGGCGATGTGGAACATCCAACAGCGAATGACATATTCCGTCCGATCCCGGTTCCCGGCGGGGATGAGCTGGACGAAGAAAAGCTGCAGCTGGGCTTCGACCTTTTTAACGACCCGAGACTGTCTCGTGACGGAACCGTGGCCTGTTCTTCCTGCCACATTGGCATGCTCGGCGGTGTCGACCGACGACCGATCTCCTTCGGTGTCGATGGCTCTCCCGGCACCATGAACGCCCCGACTGTTTTTAATGCCGCGCTCAATTTTCGCCAGTTCTGGGATGGTCGTGCACTTACCCTGCAGGACCAGGCTTTGATGCCAATCGAAAACGAAGTGGAGATGGATCACGATCTCGAAAGCGTGATTGCAACTCTGAAAAGTATTCCCGAGTATACAAACGCGTTCGACAGGTTTTATCCCGACGGCATTACTGCGGCCAACCTTGGTAACGTCATCAGCTACTACGAGACGATGAACTTCACCGGCATGGAATCTCCATTCCTGCGCCAGTTCGATGAGGGGCAGGTCGCACTTAGTGAACAGGCTCGTCGCGGACAACAGCGATTCGTGGAGGTTGGTTGCGCCAGTTGCCACAATGGAGTCAATCTCGGCGGTAACTCTTACCAGGAGCTGGGCGTCGCGACATCCTGGTTTAACCAAGACCGTCCAGCCGACGAAGCCGACCATGGATTGCTTTCCCAATCTGGCAGAGAACAGGACCGTCACGTATTCAAGGTGCCGACCCTGCACAATGTGGCCATCACCGGCCCGTGGTTTCATGATGGCAGTGTCACCACCCTGCAACAGGCGGTGGACCTGATGGCTCGCTACCAGTCGGGACGATATCTGGACAATCGCGATATCGATGACATCGTCGCGTTCCTGCGCACCCTGCATGACAGCATGGCATTGATCGGCGACTGCGCCGCCAGCGGTAATTATGGTGTTACCCTGGACTGCGACGTGAAAAAACGAACCAGCAATTCGCCAGGCGTGGACACAAGCACAACCATCCTGGCCGACGCTGAAGAACTGACAGCGCATCACGCGCAGCAGTACCAGGCAGCTCTTGATCGGGTTGGCGCTGCCGAACAACGAATCGGATTCGAAATGGACCGCATTCATTCAGGCGAAGTAGCCCACTATGATTTCCTGCAGTACGAACACCTGGAGATGCTGCGCCACGCCCGCGCCCTGTCCCATCCTCCAATCAACCTGTCATCAACACAAAGGGCTGCGGCGCTTGAGCAGGCAGAGCACTGGCAACAAACTGCGCGGGAATATGAGTTCAGTATTTCTGACTTCCTGCGTCGTCACGCTATTGCCAACAGTGCCAGACTGAACTATCAGGATCTGTTGCGGACTTTCGCAAGCGAAGCAGACGAGAAGACGCTGCAGTTACTGTCGCAAGCAGAAGCGAGCGTCCTGCGCTTCTATTCATCACCTGACGAAGAGGCACAGGAACAGCTCGAGAAAGCCACCTCAGTCCTTGAGGATCTGAACCTGAGCACTGTCCTGCTGGAGGAACTCCAGGTCCAGGTCAGCCTGATGATTGCTAGCCTGACTGGCTAGGCCGGTGGCACATGCCGCGCAGGTATGCGAGCATGATCCTGTACTCTCAGTCCAATAGACAATTCAAACAATAATCTAACCGAAAGGAATTCCCATGACTCTTATGATTGGCCCGAACAGCGTGGTCTCCATGCACTACACCCTGAAGAACGATGCGGGGGAGGTGATGGACAGCTCGGAGGGTAAAGCGCCGATGATTTATCTGCATGGCGCCAATAACCTGATCCCAGGCCTGGAAGCCGAACTCACCGGCAAGACTACAGGTGCTACATTCAGTGCCACCATTCCGCCAGACCAGGCCTACGGTGAATTTAACCAGGAGTTCATCCAGGTGATCAGCAAGAGTATGTTCCAGGGCGTTGAATCTATCGAAGTGGGCATGAGCTTCATTGCCCAGGGCGATGGCGGCGCGCAAAGGCAGGTGCGGGTCACCGAAGTGAATGGCGACGACATCACTATCGACGCCAATCACCCGCTGGCGGGCCAGACGCTACATTTTGACGTCGAGGTTGTCGATGTTCGCGAAGGCACCGCACAGGAAATTGAGCATGGCCACGTCCATGCAGACGGGGCTGATCACTAGTAGCAGCTCAAGCGCGTGCGTTACTTCGCGCCGACACACTCCACTTCCACACGGGCATCGAACGCCAACCCGGCCGTAGCAAAGGCGCTGCGTGCCGGGTACCGGCCAGCCTCGAAATAAGTTGCATAGATCTCGTTGAAGGCATCCCACTCCTGCATGTCCGCGAGAAACACCGAACACTTCACCAGGTCACTTAGCTGATAGCCGTGGGCGTTGAGTGAAGTGCGAATGTTCTCCATTGCCTGGCGCGTCTCACCAGCGATGCCCCCTTCGGCCAACTCCAGTGTACCGGGAAGATTACCGATCTGTCCTGACAATAGCAGCATGTCGCCAACCAACACCGCCTCGGAAAATGGCAAGGTGCTCGGTAAAACCTGTCCAGAGTTTAGGTATTCCGGTGCAGCCTGTGCCACACCTGATAGCCCAAGAAAGAATGTTAGGAAAATTCGGCTAAAGAAGTACTTGAATGATTTCATTGCTGTCCACCTGTTTGATGCTTGCTTAGGCTCGACCAATGGTTTCGATTAACCGGTCGACGTCGTTCATATCATTAAAGAAGGAAGGTGAGATTCTGAACCTGTCATTGTATGCGGAGATACTGATTCCTGCCTGGGTCAGCCTGTCGTTAAGTGATTGCGCATCACGATGGATGAAGCTCACTATGGGAGACCTGGAATCGATCGGCGTGTAAGGGCGGAAACCGCGCTCCCGCAAGCCGTTCTGTATCGCCTCAAGCAACGGCTGCCGGTAAGCCACCAGAGTATCAACGCCGGTATCCAGCAGCAGATCCAGCGAAACATTGGCCCCGGCCTCGATCATCCGCGGCGGAAATGCCCCGTTGAAGATACCCGCAATGCCCTCGCGCTTCTCGCTGGTGTAGGGAATGTCACCCGGGGGATCAAACGGATACAGGGAAGTCTTCGGGGTGACAAAATTACTGGTCTGCATGTAGCCGTACCAGGGCGGATTCAATTCATCCACCAGGCGGCTATCCGCATAGAGAAACGACAAGCCAAAATCCCCCATCAGCCACTTGTAGGACGCACAGCAGGCGAAGTCCACGCCCATCTCCTTCACATCGATGGGGGTATTACCTGCTGACTGAATGATATCCACGTAGAGTTTCGCGCCCGCACTATGGGCCAGGCTGCTCAAAGCCTTCAGGTCATGCTCAAAACCATTGACCCAGGACACATGGGAAACAGCAAGAAGCACGGTGTCATCGGTCATTGCGTCCGTATATTGCTTGATTGATATGCTTCCATCTTCCTGTATCGGCAATATCACTACATCCATGCCCTGCTTGCCGAGTTGCTCGTACATATAAAAAGAGCCGATGAAGTGCAGAGCGTCGGTTATGATCCTGCCACCGCGCGCAGGAATGTTCAGTGCACTGACAACCAGGTTCTCTCCCAGTGAAGTGCTCGGCGCATAGGTGACTTCGTCTGCATCAGCATTGATCAGCCTGGCAAACTTGGCACGCACCTCAGACGATACATCAGCAGATTCGCCCCCGGTGAGACCACTGGCATATTGCTGGATGGCCTCTGCGGCTTGCAGCGTCATGGGATGGTGGGAGGCGCTGTTCAGGTAGGTACCGCTGACACCAGGAAAACTTGTTGTAGAACCTTGCGGTGTTGATGAGAAACTACAGGCACTGAGGCCGCTGGCAGTAAGCGCGGTAAGACTGGTGAGACCGGCAAGAAATTCACGTCGGGTAGATTGCATAATCTCTCTATTCGTTTTTACCTGGCGTTCGCCTCGCGATCCAGCGCTCGCGCCGCGCGTAAAATATTCTGCAGGCCATAGTTTCCTTCATGACAGGCAAACTCATAAACCTTCTGATCATTGGCCACCATGGGAAAAGTAACAGTCCAGGGCTGTTCCCAGGTGGTTTCATCTTTGACAGTGAATTCATAGAGTAGCAAGCCATCATCGACACGGGTAAATCTTTCGGTGAGATGCAAGTTGACATTGGCGCGGCGGAAGTTGGACTTGGGTGAGAAGTTTGCTGATTCCACAACCAGGGTATCTCCCTCCCAATGCCCTCTCGGATTTCCATGCCACTGGGTAATCGAGTCCGGCAACGGCGGGCGTTCGACGAGGGGAATTATGCGTGCATCGTGAACCATCTCCACCACGATGGCGACATGGTCTTTCGACTGCACGATCTGAATATTATTGTTGTAGGCCTGGGGCAGCATGCCCTGCGGAATGCCCCACGTGATGCAACGTTCCTGCAGCGAACGGTCCAGCCAGCTATCAGCGACTCCCCTGCCTTCCTGTTCCCGTTGCTCTGCCTCGGTTCTCTCCATGGCTTCGGCGGTATAGGCTGGAAGCTGACCGTTGGGCGGATCGGTTATCAACGAGGTCTGCCGTGTCGCCAGCACGTTGGAACCATAGTCGAGATCGTCCGGATCGTGCACCGAGATGCCGGCACGACCATAGTCGATGGGACGACCATCATCCCGCTGCGCGCTGAGCGCTTCGTATTGGGCAACCTGTTCCTCGGTGAGATAGGCGATTCCCTCGAATCGCTCCGGGCGTTGCAAGGGCGTAATCGTGCGCCGATCCCAAACCCCCTGCAGGTCAGGGTCACCCCAGGGAGTCCTCGGCGTTGCGTAGTTGTTACTTTGCAGGTCGAGAGTCTGTGCCGACAGGCTGCTAGCTAACAAAAAAGCGAATACTGCAATGAATAATCTTAAGAATCTCATGGCTTAATCTTCACGGCACTCGGCAAGCGTAGTTACCAGCATCTTCGATATCACCACTGCCGTCGTAAACAGCGACTTCGGGATAAGGACACAAGGGGCGCGATCTGTCTGCGACGCCATCGCTATAGTGCTCAGCCAGAATCGAATCCGGGGCTATATCATTCTCCACCCAGTTTTCCAGCGCAGTAATTGCATCGAAGGTATCCGGTCCCGGTCCGCCACGACAATGTCCCATGCCGGGCACCATGAACAGTCGATAGTTATCATGTACTGCTTCCCGTCCGCCGAGTTTTTCGACCACACGCTCATAGTATTGTGTGGCATTGCGCGGAGAGATCTGGGGATCGATCCAGCCATGATACTGAATCAGTTTTGCACCGCTACTGAATAGTGGACTCAAGTCAGGATCGAGCGCATTCAAAGTGTTGTCGTCCTGGGACTCGGCCAGGGCAATGTCCCGGTCAAATTCAAAGCGGTCGATTGACCATTCGGAATCTGCGTAAACAATATAGCGATACTGCTCCAGGCCAGTTGCCCGCGCCGAAGCCGTCCAGCCCAGATCGGTCCAGCCCAGTTCACTGCCCGGAACCAGCCCGGTGATTTCCCGTCCCGTTGCTGGATTAACCGGTGACGAGTACAACATCTTTACCGTGGCAAGCTGCGCCTCATTCAGACAGGACCCGGCCTCCCCTGCACCACAAAGAAGCTCTGCCGGGTCAAAACTACACTGCATGGGCTGACTCAGCAGACCATCCCGTACACCATCGTCAGCATCACAGGCTGCAATAGCTGCGTCATTGAGCAGCTCGCGATCTGCCTGCAGCAAGCGGGCATCCGGGTTCGCCTCCAGGTGTTTGGCGATTCGAAGTGAAGCCGCGGCGCGACCGGTCCAGTCCAGTCCAGGTGCACCGGCGATGATGCCATCGAAATCCTGGGGGAATTTTTCCGCCTCGACCATGCCTTGCCGACCTCCGGCCGAACAGCCTGACCAGTAAGAATAGCTCGCCGGTTGTGTGTAGAACGCGTTGATAAGGGTCTTGGAAACGTTTGCCATCTCGTGCACTGCACGCCAACCAAAATCGATCAGTTTCTCGGGATGACCCAGTGCAAAGCTGGCCGTGTTGCCAGTGTGACCCGTATCGGTCGAACTCACCGCGTAACCGCGGCGCAATGGCGCGTGCATGGAGCTGTGGCGAACATTACCGGTAAACGCGCCATTACCTACCGCCATGTACTTGCCATTCCAGCCAGAGAGAGGCAGCCACAATTCCATCTTGATGTCGGAATCAGTGGAAGGCGTCATGGTCAGAGAAACGCGGCAGAAGGTAGAAAGATCAGCGTAGGGTGAGTTAGCTCGTGTTTCTCCACCATCAGGACTAAAGCCTCCGGCAGGAACCACTTCGCTCGCGTCAAAGGACACGTTATCGATGGAGAGTGACTGCAGGTTTGCACAGCTGTGCTGCGTCTGCGCCCCCGCCAGGCTGGCACACACAGCCAGCAAGATCGTGAGCAGAAAACTCAAGGTCGGCTTGGATGTCCTGAAGACTCTGGGCGTGATCATTGCGCAGCCTCTTGTTGTTTTTCTCAAAGCCATCACAGACTCTAGAGACTACACAGCCTGAGTCAGTATGGCTATCAGTATTGGGGATGCTCGCCGGGCAGTCGCGCCCGGAATCGTTCCTAAAGGCTTTGCTCAAACAGCCAGCTAATCAGGCCTTCATCGGCATAGGCCGCATCCCAGGAATTGTGATTCACACCTGGCAGTTCAGTGTAATGAACCTCTGCGCCGGCTGCTTCCAGCGCGGTCGCCATGCTGCGCGACTGGCCAACGGGTACGACCACATCGGCATCACCATGCACTATCCAAACGGGCTTATCTGCAAGGTCGGCCGCCAGAGTCGCAAAACTATCGCTTGCTCCACTGAGGAAGGAAGGAAAACGATCTCCCAGGTCGACAAATCCACAGACTGCCACCATTGCCGAAAAGCGTTCTGTATGATGATAGCCAAGAAACCAGGTGCCATTGCCGCCAAGAGAAAGCCCGGTGAGATACAAGCGATCAGTATCGGCTGAGAATTCTGCGATCGTTGCATCGAGTGCCGCAATCGCTACCTCGCCGGCAACACCCTGCCATGATTCGCCTTCGGGAACCTGGGGGAAAACTACAATTGTTGGCCAATTTCTCGCGTTGAGTCGAATGGCTCTGCCCAATCCCACCTGGGTTTGCTTCAATCCATCAGCGCCCCGTTCTCCTGCACCGTGAAGAAACAAGGTTACGGGCCATTGCTCCGCCTCATCATAGTTGGCAGGGACATAGACTTGATAGCGATGCGTTTCACCATTGAGTGAAATGCTGCGATTCAAAAATCCGGTTTCCAACGACTGGGCATTGAGAGCCCCTGCAGCTAAAACCAATAACAAACAAGGCAAGTAGATTATTCTTTTCATTCTGTAGTTCCCTCAAACGTCAGAAACATCATACTCCTGCCGGTATAAAGCGACAAAAAAACCGGGATGAGACAAGCTCACCCCGGTTCCTTGATCCTGCGGAATAGATGTAGCGAAAAATCCTAAGGCGTGACGTTCACCGTAAGATACTGATCTGAATAGAGACCGCCATCGTCTGCCCGGCCCCAGAGCACATAGGTGCCCGGCTCATCGAATGTCGCCGACACTTCAATCACGCCATCTTCCGGCAATTCGGGCGGCACCCATAGCCAGCTCCAGGGTGAGTTAGCCGAAGGCCGGGTATCTTCCCAGGGCTTCACCTGGGGAGGATCGAAGTGAACTACTTCCTGAACGGGCGCTTCGGTCTCTGGAGCGCGGTATACGTTCCACGACAGATACAGGCCATTGTTCTTCGCTACGGTGGGTTTTGGTGGCGGCATCATCATCATGCGATTGCGGATCATCTCTGGCGTGGCAAACGCTGCAGCAGCACCGCCGAGACGACGGATTCGTCCCATAGGATCGAATGGATCCGGAACTCCATCATCGGTAACGCGCGTCTCGAAGGTGAGCGGCTCGCCCACCCGAATCGTGCGCACTTCATCGCCGATGAGTTCATTAACTGGGGGAATATTCGCTCGGGTTTCGGCATCGGAAGAACCTGCACCGAGAGCACCTGTCTCAGACATGATGATCATGTTGTCGATCTTGTAGTCCTCGCGCAGAGTACCGTAGGCGCGTCGAGTCAATCCGTTTGGCGATGTCACTTCCCACACCAACTCACTGTCACCGAAATCACCTGGCACAACTACATCGAATGTAAAACGGTTGCGCCGGGGCAGGAAGTGAGTGGGCTGACCGCGATCCGGTTCTCCAGGTGAAAAGAAATTATTCTCACCTACCGGGATATCCAGCTCTTCACTCCAGTTGTGATTGAAGTAACCGAAGGTCAGGGAGATCGTACCATCCTCATTAACACGCCAGCCTTCATAGGCAACTTCAGTGTGTTGCCCACTCTGATAGGTATTGCGTGCGTAGTGATAGGGCTGCTCCGCGATTGCATAGTTTGCGACCATCGTCAGACCGAGAGTCAGCAAGGTCAATAATGTTTTTGAGATATTGTCAGCTTTCATAGCTAGCCTTCTTTTAAAAATCGTTTGAAATCTGCTTAGTCACTGGCGGCGCTGTCTTCTTCGATTGGCCACACCAGCGGTGTAAGGCAAAGTGGACAGCCGATTACGTGATCATTCGGCCCGAGGTCCAGGTTCTGCCGCCTCTGCTCCATCTCTTCCATGAATTGTTCGTCGGTCATGGTTACCCTGATACCGAGATCAATAAACATGTTGGTGACTGAGCGATTACCAGAGCCCTGCCAGTTGCGCGGATCAGGCACATTGGGATTCGCTGCCGTGTTATCGAAGTAACCGGTGATATGCAGGATAGTGCCCTTCGGTAGCAGTGGTGTGTAATCGTCCTGGAAGGGATAGCCCCTCACCCAGTTGTGGTCATAGCCGACGCAGGAAAGCGTTTCTACGGAGTAACCCCAGATCGCTTCCAGACACATGCGCTCGCCTGGTGCGTGCAGGTGCGGTTCGAAAGTAATCACCTTTGTATGCTGGGTCAGCACCTGATAGGCATGCATTTCCTGATCGCGCGCATCGCCTTCAACACTCAGATCGACGCCGTTACCGAGAATACTGATGGCACTCTTGTACTTCGGTTCATAGTCCTCTGGATGAAAAGTAAATCCAATCTGCAGATGACCGGTAGTGTCCCGACCATTGGAGTGCATGTGCACGGAATCGGTAAAAAACGCAGAGTTTGCCTTCAACAGTGGGCCGGCGTCCGGATCAAACACGTCACCGTTACGCCCTACTTCATGCACTGGCCAGTTGGTAGCTTCGCCGGGAATGACATTGCCGTCTTCATCCAGCACCTCGGTGCGCCAGATCATATGATGGAAAATGAAGAGACCTCCGACCGTGTCTCGAGCCTCGGCACCTGTACCCACATCGTTCACTTCCACGATCTCAACTGACTTCACGTAGCGATCTTCCGTCAACCCGGTTGGCACGCTGGCGATCTCGCCCCACCAATCGGGACGACCACCAGCCATAAAGAAATCTTCGGTGTTCACAATCAGGTCTGGCTCACCCAGTTTCCACTTGATGGAATCATCGAATACCAGTGGGTCGGGTGCGTCGGAAGGATTTCCCTGTGGCGCCCCGGTGCGCGCCCAGACAGAGATGGCTTCCAGCTCGTCATCACTCAGCGATGGATCGTTCTTGAAGTTCTGGATGCCGATGTCCTTTTCCGCATACCACGGCGGCATCGCACCAGCTCTATCACGCAATTGGGTCTTGTACTCAATCAGGCCGGCGAAAGGCGCCACCTGCTCATAAGTCACCAACGGCATGGGAGCAACTCCACCTGCCCGGTGACAGTTCTGGCAGCTGCGCTGCAGGATAGGTTCGATATCCCGGTGGAAGGTGACTTCCTGGGCCAGGGTCGCTGGCGAAGCCAGAACGGTTAATAGTGCGAGGCACACAAGATTGCCCGCCATGGATAGAAATCGCATGTTTTTCTCCTTACTTTTGGGGGCGCATTCAAGCAGGGTCTTTGTCTTGCGAGGACGCGTGAATGGCCGGTTTCAGGAGCGAATTAGAATCACTTTGGCTGGTGAATTCATCCTAAAAACTGATGAATATTGTTCAATTCCTGAAGAAATGCGGTTTCTTTGATCTAGGACAAGATTGCGGGCTCGGTTAGTATCCGTACAGATGGTGGAATTAGTCCTCGATCTGTACGTGCACCCTGGCTGGGAATAAGAGCAGTGAGCAATCCTATAATCATTGTCGGCGCTGGCCCCGTCGGCCTCACTCTCGCACTGCTCCTGCATGAGGCTGGCAAGGAAGTTCAGATCTACGAGTCGGTCACGGCACTGCGTCCGCTGGGCGTTGGCATCAATCTACTTCCTCACTCTGTCAGGGTTCTGCACCAGCTGAAACTGGAATCGAAACTCGATGAGATCGCTATTCGTACCAGTAATCTGCAGTACTACAACAAACTGGGACAACTGATCTGGTCTGAACCGCGCGGACTGGATGCCGGTTACCAGTTCCCCCAATACTCCATACACCGCGGCTACTTCCAGCAGATGTTGTTGCAGGAAGTACAGCAACGCCTGGGCAGCGAGAGCGTCAAGACAGCTCACAAGCTGGTACGCTGGGAAGACAGCGCCGACGGAGTCGACGCTGTCTTCCTGAGCGACGGGAAAGAAGAAGTCGTCAAGGGCAGCTGCCTGATTGCCGCCGATGGCATCAACTCAAGCGCACGGACTCTTCTTTACCCGGATGAAGGCGATGCGATCTACGGCGGCAGAATTCTGTGGCGCGGCACCTCGCACGCAGAACCCTTTCTGGATGGCAGAACCATGTTCATGGCAGGACACCAGGACTGCAAGTTCGTCGCTTACCCCATTGGTAGGCCAACCGAAGGCGAACAGCTAATAAACTGGATTGCAGAATTGTCAGTGCCCGACCTCGAACCGGATGTGCAGGACTGGAACCGCGCAGTAAGCCCCGACAAATTCAGCTCGCATTTCGAAAGCTGGAAATTCGATTGGCTAAGCATTCCTGATCTCATCGATAACTGTAATCAGGTCTTCGAATTTCCCTTGTCGGATCGCGACCCTTTGCCGCGATGGACGCATGGCAACATGACCCTGATTGGTGATGCGGCACATCCCATGTATCCCATTGGTTCCAATGGCGCCTCCCAGGGAATCCTGGATGCTGAAGCACTGGTAAACGAGCTCAACAATCAACCATCTATTACAGACGCCTTTAAGCAATACGAAAGTATCAGGCGCCCGGCTACTGCAAAAATTGTCTTACTCAACCGGCAGAATGGACCCGAACAAGTGATGCAATTGGCTGAAGAACGCGCACCGAACGGGTTTGAGGATATCGAAACTGTCATCCCGCGTGCGGAGCTGGAAGAGATTGCGGCCCGCTACAAACAAACAGCAGGTTTCACTGTCGAAGCCGTCAACAAATAGGCGCTTGCTGGAAGGTATTTCGCGGGTCTTGCTGGATGACTTTCCGACGCGACAGCGATCAGAGGCTTTTACTGAATTCCCAGCCTCTTCTTCAAATGATCCTTGGTGAGGTGACCTTCTATATCAAAAGGATCACACTTCTTGTCACCATCGTACTCAACAGGCCCTATTACTCTTGCGACTTTGAGTGCTGCCGCATTGAGCTTCTTGTTGCGCTTGCCTATGCACAATAAAGCGTAGGCACCTTCGACGACGCCATTGTCGACATAGTTCTTGTGGATGTGATCCACATAGCCCAGGAAGAATTCATCGTCCGGTGCACTCCTCTTTTTGGAACTGGCAATCTCCGACAACAAGCCATAGCCACAACGACGTCGCACCTTATCTCTGCTTGCTATCCAATCCTCAGCCAGCTCGACAATGAAGGGCGCCCTGGACAGAGAGGCATCGCAGGACGAAAACACATGCGCGTAAATGGGCTCATCCAGATTCTCTACTTGCTCTTCCGCCTGCTCCCTGGTGATCAGCTTCGGGTCATCGATCAGCAAACCCAGTATGCGCGCTTCATAGATATCGCTATCCCATAATTCGAGCGCAAGTTTGTGATCCCTGCCAATTTTACGTGCGAGCTTCCTCAGGTCGGTGAGCCCAATTCCAAAACTCTTGGTGTTGCCCCTCGCTGCGCTTCTTATCGCCTTGCCCGAAGCGCTGCTGGCTTTGAGAAGTTCGATGACATCTTTCTTGCTCATCTCGAATCTCTCTCTTGATCAGGCCGCACCGGCACAACAGGGACAGCCCATCGCGCCGCTGGCCATCATTGATTCGGCAGCCTTTGCATTCTGCTCGGCACTGCGCCTTGTTGCTGCTACCAGAGAGGCTGCGGCGGAACCAAACTGTTCGGGTTTGTTGATCGCAATCTGCTGACCGAAGTATCCCGTGTAAATCTGGAACTGGTGTCGGTCTATATCTGTCCGCACTCGAATTGTGTTGCTATCGATTACTTCTACATTGCCTGACCTGACTCCATCAATAAGAACTATTGCGCTGGCTGCGTCGGGCAGGTTGGTGATCTGCCAATTGGTGGGCCTGCCCCTGGCATCACCGTCGGCCGCATAGGTTCCAATATGCAGTTCGCCAGTGCTCTTGTCATTCCAGGCCTTGTCCACACCCAGAGAGGGGAAGTCCACGCCTTCCAGGGTAGGCGCCGTGTACTTGTCCATATGCTTCACAGTGAAGGCATCCTTCCAGCTACCCTCAGCGATTTCACTGATCATCTGCTGGGCAGCTCCCTGCCCGCGAGGCCAGGGTTCATTGTTGTTGAACCACCAGCCAAACCGATCCATGTCTTCGCCGAACCACCTGGGCTCGGAGTATTGCTCTGCTGCCAGCCTCAGTCTTTCAACGACAGTCTCATCGCCAAGTGATTTCGCTATCGCCATACCCAGAGCGCTGGGACGAACGTCGCGAGCAGGATCGCGCCAGCCACTGGCATTTGCCATGGCGTCGTAGATCTGCGTGGCAATCTCGGGTGACTGAGGTAATAAGTAAAATGCGACACCTGAACCAGCTGCAGACACCCCCGGCGTGTTCACTTTGAATTCTTCAAGTGGATCGTAATAGAGCGTCATCCAGTCGATCTGGTTCTGGTCATTGATACCCATATAGTTGTCTTTCATGAACTCAACCCAGTTCTCGAAGGTCCCATGGGCATTGGTTACCCCGAGCTGGTCAGATAGGTATATCCCCAGGCCAGCGGCAGAATTACAAAAAGGCCAGATCTTGGTGTTTTCACAGTGGGGACCCTCCGGGTGATCGAGATACTGCTGGTGCAGATGCTCGACGATGCGCGGCTGGGTCCACTCGAAATGTTCATTCTCATATCCAGCGATTTCCCAGGGTCGTTCCCATTTGTCATCGCCAGAAACGTACTTATAAATAGAAAGAATCAGATTCAACCAACCGCGAAAGAACAGGTTGCCGTCTGCCCCAATTGGATCGGGTTGCAAACCCCAGGGCTCCACGCCATTCGCGGTCCAGCCAGGTCTGTCATAATTGCCCCGGACACGCTCTGGCCAGGCCTGGTAACCGGGAGCGTTTAAAGCTGTGTAATTTGCGCGCTCCGGGCTCGGGCCGATGAATGTATTCCAGTCGATGGCAGCCCAATATGAAGTGTGTCGAGTCGCCAGCTCATCCATGATGCGGGTATACACCTCACGCCAGGCAGGCGTCTGGTCCGCCATCAACATCACGCCGTAGCTGGTGTCTGCCAGATCGAAGCGGGGATAACTGAGCATCGGGGCGCCGGTGTACTGATCCCACCAGGGATGCGGTCCAACTCCGTCTTCTGTCCAGTTGATTTCACCGCGAGGAAGCGTTATGCCCCATGGTAATTCGAGATCTTCTCGGTATCCCCAGTCATCAGGAGTCGTGGCCTTGTCCCAGATAAAGCGAAGCCAGCCTCTGGTGCGGTCATTGTGGCTCGGATGTGAAGCGAGGTTACTGCTCGTTACGGCGCAACCACCAACAGCGGCTCCGCCGCCGATTAGCGCAGCACTCTTGAGAAAATCCCGGCGGGAGTTAGAAGAATTGTTGCCCATACCTGGCTCACCGTTTCAACTATCAAAGAATAGAACACAGTGATAACAATCCCATCAACGAAGAGCAACTGATATCGATGCCTTACAAGTAACTTATTCAGAACTCAGTGAGAAACCTTCATCAAGCCAGCCGGTGACACCGCCGATCATCTTCTTGACCGGTCGACCCAGCTTCGCCAGCCTGATCGCAGCCTTTTCTGTTCCATTGCAATGAGGGCCGGCGCAATAAACCACAAACAGAGTATCAGCCGGATATTCTGCGAGAGTCTCTTCATTGATTCGCGAATGCGGCAGGTTAACCGCACCCTCAACATGACCCTGCGCAAACAATTCCTCTCCTCTTACATCGAGAAGCACAAAATCCTTGCGATCGTTGCTGATGGCATGGTGCACATCCCAGCAATCGGTTTCGAATTGGAGTAGCGACTGAAAATGAGCTAACGCTTCTGCGCTTTCCGCCGCGGGTGGTCTGGATACTGCCGAAGACATAATGGATCCTCCATAACTAGAGAATCCATTATGAATATTCAGCTCTCATTTGCCTATAGAGAGCACGGCGTTTAATCGTTAAACCGAACGGGTGGCGGTGGCAGGAGCTACCTGTGTGGCGCGAGCCGAAGGGCCGAGCGCCGAAAGCTGACCAACCAGGATCAATATCGCGGCACCAATCGGCGTGTAGTACCAGGCCATGGTTGGCATATCGAAGCTCGTGGTCAACACGATGCTGAGCACGACGGTGAGGACTGCGCCCACACCCACTCCCACCGTGGTGATGAAAAAGTTCTCCAGCAGAAAATGCCGCAGAATCGCAAGCCGTGTCGCACCCAGAGCACGACGCGTACCGATCTGCTTGCGACGGCGATTAACGCTGAATACTGCCAGGCCTACTATACCCATGGAATTGATCACCACCAGCGTGCCGACTACTACCCATAGAATAGTTGTGAGGGAGCTGTCTATTCTGTAGGTATCAGCACGGGTATCGGGCATGGAGCTGATATCCCTGATAACCCTGTTCGGTTGGTTAGCAACCAGCAATTGCTCGACCTCGGCCATCATTCGATCCAGCTGGCCAGGTTCTGTGCGGATCATGTAGTAAGAGAAGCTGTCGATGAAGTTCTCCGGCACGATTGTGGATCGTTCCACCAGCGAGCTGGTTGGCCAGGGCGCCTGCAGCGCTTCCACTACGCCTGTAACCTGTACCGGAACTTCTCCTGGCAGATACATGGTTTCGCCCAGCACACTGTCAACATCCTCTACCTCCCAGAGCTCTTCTGCCAAAGCTTTGGTGATGATCGCCTTGTCAGCCAGGGTTGGGCCACTCTCAAATCGCACCCGGACATCAGTAGCAGTAAATCCCTCACCTGCGATGAGTTCCAGATTCATGGTGTCCAGGACCTGTTCGTCGGTACGGTAGATTGCCGTCCCAGTACTCGGGCTGGTTTCGTCCGGAGTGAGGCGCACGCCGGTTGAAGAACCACTGCCACTCACGGGAATTGCGTTTACGAGAGAAGCGTTAACGATTCCCGGCGTGTTACGCAGCATCTCCAGGTCATCGCGACTAACTATGTCTTCATTGTAGTCATCGCCAAATCCAATCACGGTGACATGAAAAAGATTGCTGTCATCCATGCCGCTGGGGCGATCCATCAATCGATTACGTTCATTAATAATGAAGATGGCATTGATGATCACCGTCATGGTGAAAGCAATCTGCACGGCGATTAGTGCCGCACCCAGTTTGTTGCGCAATAACGCGCGAATGATTGGCCCGATATCCATAGATAAATTCTCTCTGCTAATTCTTCTTCACTATTGAGTCTTCAGGTGCATCGCCGGGTTGATATTGCAGGCACGCCAGATTGGATAGAGGCCCGCAATGATGGTGGCGACGATGGCCAGTACGATGGTAGTGATGACCACCGGGATATTGAGTTGTATCCAGTCGATCATCATCAGGTCAGTGCCCAACAAGATCTTGACGCCTTCCAGGCCATAGTGCGCCAACACCAGGCCCAACAGGCCACCCAGTAAACCGATAAAGCCTGCCTCTATTACGTGCTGAATAAACAGGGACCCCTTGTGCGCACCCAGTGCCTGGCGCACGCCGAGTTCAGCCGACTTGCCGAGGAACTTGGCAAGCAATAGCCCGATGGTATTGAGCAGGCAGACTGCAAGAAGCATGGCTGCCAGCATGGACAAAATCTGGGTCTCATCAGGCAGCACTTCTTCCTTGATCAGCCACTCATTGACATCGAACAAACCATTGTTGAGAGGCCGTTCGAACCTGCCCAGTGCTTTCTGCTCGGAAGCGTAACTGTTCAGGTAGTTGAGATAGTCAGCTTCTTCATTGTTGTCGCGCAGTTCAACCCAGTACTGAATCCATACACATTCGGAATTCAGGAATGCATCCAGGCCGCTACCGCCGATCGACTTCCAGCAATTGGTGTTGCCGGAACGAGGCATCTCCCTGGCGACCACGTGACCCCAGGGCATATAGAGCTCTTCACCAGAATCAAACGGCCCGTTGTTAACGTCATAGAACTTCGGCACCGGATTCCATTCACGCAGCACTCCAATGACCCGCCAGTCGTCGCCGTCGAAGCTGACGGTTTCGCCCACCGAGTCGCCGCCACCGAAGAGCCGCTCATTCATCTCCTGTGACAGAACCACGACCTGCTGCAGATCCTGATCGGCTGCGGCATCCCAGCCAGTGCCATACTCAAATGGCACATCAAACATGGTAAAGAAATCGCTATAGGCGCCTCGGCCTATGAAACTGAACGGGCGAATCTCTGGGTTGCCCGGCTCGACGATACTGGCGAACTTCGATGTTGCTGTCTGGCGATAGGCACCACTGTAGTCCATCAGGGCCATGGCATCGAGATAAGTCAATTGCTCGGGAGGGTCGGTTTCAGTATTTGGATTACCAGTATCCAACTGCACATGAAACAACTGGCTGCTCTTGTGGGGAATAGGATCGCCACCCATGGTGTAGTTCAGGGTAAAGACGATCATATAGGCGCTGATACCAATACCGACCGCCAGCACCATTAGCGTGCTGAGAATCGGGTTGCGCTTGTAACTTAGCGCGCTGAGTCGCAGATAATATAGAAACATGATCTTGCCTCTCTCAGGCGGTGGCCAGCACCGGCTCTGGCACCGGATTACCATTCGCATCCACGTTGGCGATGCGGCCATCGAGAATGTGGATATTGCGCTGGGATTGGCGAGCGAGTTCCGGATCATGGGTGACCATGATGATGGTAGTGCCGCTGCCGTTAATCTCCTGCAATAGCTCCATCACACCCATCGCTGTGTTGCTATCCAGGTTACCGGTGGGCTCGTCAGCGAGCAGAAAACGGGGTTCGCCAACCAACGCCCTGGCGATGGCGACTCTTTGTTGCTGACCTCCCGAAAGCTGAGAGGGAATGTGTTTCTTGCGTGACAGCAAGCCAACTGAGTCCAGGGCAGCATCGATTCGGTCCCGTCGTTCTGCCGCTTTCATGCCCCGGTAACGCAGGGGCACGTCGACGTTGTCAAAGAGATTCAGATCCGGCATCAGGTTGAATGACTGAAAAATGAAACCGATCTTCTCGTTGCGCAATCGGGCTCGTTGAAAGTCGCTGAGCTGGGAAACGTCGTCGCCATCGAGCTCATAACTACCGGAGGTGAATGTTTCCAGCAGCCCTGCAATGTTGAGAAAGGTGGTCTTGCCACAACCGGAAGGACCCGTAATGGTCACGAACTCCCCTTCCTTAACTGCCAGTGAGAAATCGCGCAGGGCATGGGTTTCCACCAGATCCGTGCGAAAGACTTTTGAAATATGTGTCATCTGCAACATTGCTACTTGCTCCTGTTAATCAGTGGATCCCTAGTAATTGATCAGTACAGTTTCGACGCCGTCGAAGACATCGGTGCTGGAAGTGATGATGGTGTCGCCCGCGTTGAGCCCATCGAGAATCTCGATGCGATTGAGACTGGTCGCGCCACTAACGATGGTCCGCCGGTAGGCGATACTGTCTTCAACCACATAGGCAACCCGACCGTTACCGCTGTCGAAAAACTGCCCGCGTTGCACCATCAGCACGTTCTGTTTTTCTTCCAGTAAAATTCTTGTGGACAGGCGCTGATTCTGGCGCAGGCTGCCGGGCACGCCATCGTTGAAACGTACTCTGCCAGAAACCTGGTTATCGATTATTTCCGGGGACACAGCGACCAGGGTCGCATCATAGAATTGATTGCCGGTTCGTACTTCGGCAGGCATGCCGATGGCAAGGTCATCCGCGTAACTCTCAGAAACCTGCACTTCCACTTCGAATGCGGACAGATCAACCACGCTGAGTATGGCCTGGTTCTGCGCCACATTGGTCTTCTGATCGACCAGCAGGTTGCCGACGATGCCACTCACCGGAGAGAAGATGTTTAGTTCGGTGACCTGTCGTTCCAGGTCTGCGACCATCAGCCGCTGTTGTTCGACGCTGAGTCGACGGGTTTCCAGCTCGAACTGCAGTCGTTCGTTATCCAGCTCTGTATCCAGCTCTGCGTGCTTGAACAACAGTTCCGCAGTGGCGAGATCGTCCTGTGCCTTCTCATAGTCGACTTCTATCATCGCGCCCTGGCCGAAGGCGAGCTCTGCCCGGGTCATCTCGCGCTGTGCAGCCTTCAATGCGATATTGGCTTCATCCCGCGCCTTCTGATTCTCCAACTCCTGCTGCCGGGTAGTAATGGACTGCCGATCCAGCTCAACCTGCAGCGACAGCAACCTGGATTCTTCCTGTGCCAGTCGGTTTTCAATTTCGGGACTATCGATGCTGGCCAGTACCTGTCCGGAGGAGACGCTGTCCCCGGATTCAACCAGGAAGGTGACCACACCAGTCTGGCTGGCATAGAGGGTTGGACTCACGGCAGCAACGACCCTGCCCTGAACCGAGATGTCGCGGATGAAATTACCGCGCTCCACCTCGGCAAAGCGCAGACGCTCGGCAGAAACTGCCTGCTCCGCCTGCAACCAGCGTTGGATAACCGGCGTGACAATAATGACGCCAGCGACAGCCGCTGCCAGCACGACTATGCCGAGCAGCCAGACACGACGTTGAGAAGTTGGCTCCAGCGTTACATCCTGGGCGGAAGTATCTGCGATTTTCATTTTTCCCCGCACTGACCCACTGCTGGGCCGGCCTGCCTGAGTGATTAATTCTGTTTAGAGGCTTAGACGACGGGAAATCCGGGATGGTTACAGGAAAAGTCGGGTTTGGGCAGCTCATCGCTGGCCAGCGCCCCGCAAATTGTGACAATTCTTTTCAAAGTTTCAGCGAGCAGTCAAAAAGTCCGATTTCACGCCCAATTTCAGTGTCGGAGCGCCCACCAATCGCAGCTGGTCAGCGGCCAAACCCCGGAGTTTCCTACCCTGTAGCCCATGCCTCAAAACCAGTTCCTATTCGAGCTCTGCCAGCGTCCTCTCCAGGCACCTCGATTGTTTTAAATAATGCATTAAAAACAACGGCTTAATGCTCATGTGCCGGGTGGGTGACAGGGTGTGAAAAACATTGTTACAAACCCGCCGTCCTCGCCGCGAAATCACCTGATTTAGATCAATAAACAGGGTAACCAGCACACTACACTCTTTTGCAATGGCTCGAAGTACCTGAAACAGAAGCCATTCGACTTGCTTGAATAAAGGAGAAAAGAAAGTATGAAAACAACCAAAGCTTTAGGACTGATTTCCGCGATGGCCCTGGTGCCAGCGATGGCGGGTGCACAGGAGCATCCCACCTACGCGAAAGAAGTCTCACGAATAATTCAGGAAAACTGCCAGATCTGCCATCAACCCGGTCAGATTGGCCCAATGTCATTTACCTCATACGAAGAAGTCCGCCCGTGGGCGCCATTGATTCAACTGAAAGTGGCCCAGAAAGAGATGCCTCCTTACCAGTACGACCACGACATCGGTGTGCAGGAGCTCAAGAACGACTGGCGCATGTCTCAGGAAGATATCGATACTGTCATCGCCTGGGTCAATGCAGGCGCACCATTTGGTAATCCTGAGGACCTGCCACCCGAGGCTGATTTCCCGGAAATTGGTGAGTGGCGACTGGCTGCAGAGCTGGGTCCACCCGATCACACTATCAAGTCCTCTCCCTGGGATGTGCCCGCCAACGGCCAGGACTTGTGGTGGGAGCCCGAAGTACCTTCCGGCATCACTGAAGCCCGCTGCATCAAGGCCGTAGAAACCCTGCCTTCCAAGGCAGCCCACGGTTCTACTCACCATGCCAACTCTCACTTTGTCGTAATGGACGAAGATGGTGAATGGGTACGCGGTGACCGCCTGTCCGAGTTTGCTTTCGGCAAGCTGGGCGAGAAGGTTCCTGAAGGTGCCTGCCGTAAGGTACCTGCCAATTCAAAAGTTGGCTGGAGCATTCACTACTATCCCGATGGCAACGCCGTACCTGATGATCAGGTAACCGTTGGTATCTGGTACCACGATGAAGAAGACAACTTTGAGGAAGAAGAATCATATCGCCAGGACCTGCGCTCTTATGTACTGAGCAGCGGTGGTGACTACCTGATTCCTCCTCACGGCAAGCTGATGACCCAGGGCTTCCATTCCTTCGATCATCCGGTTCGTATCGATAGCTGGCAGCCTCACCTGCACCTGCGTGGTGT
>CAYTLI010000019.1:7142-23257 GCA_964438455.1 uncultured Pseudohongiella sp. | reverse complement strand
GACGATGAGGTCGACCAGGCCCCGCACATCCTCGACCAACAAGGGGATCCGGTACTCGGAGACCTCCCTCGGCGCATCGGTCTCTCCGTAGCCCCGCATCTCCGGGACAACGACCTTGTAGGAACGCGCCAGGAGAGGAATCTGGTTTCGCCATGAATACCAACATTCCGGAAAACCATGAAGAAGTACTACCAGTGGTCCCGAGCCGGCTTCAGCAATTGTGAATTGGTTTCCGTTGATCGTAATTTCTCGGGTGTTGATTTTAGCCATCCTGCACCTCTCTTGTTATTCGTGTTGCACGCGCTGCGCCAAACTTTCCTGGGAAGAGTTTGTTGTCCGTAGAATTTTTACTCTTGAACGGGAAGTTGCGCTAGTGATTGTGATAATCAGTATGACACAGATGTTATGTGTCACGTAGCAATTGCGTAGTAACTAGGGATATCCCCGGGGATAGTTGCAAGCGCTAAACTCAGCTGTCAGGTGATTCCAACGTAATCCCAGCCAGCCACTCCACATCACCGCCAAGCTCTGCATCTCCACTCGGCATACCATTCTGTTGCAGAATGTGTGATGTAATCGCCGTGGCCTCGGTAGTGCCCAGGCTGCCGGGCTGATCGAGCGGCATGGTATTGGCTATGCGGATATAGAGCGCTGCCAATGGCACACCGACCCAGATGGTTTCGTAAGCCGGACCACTGAACTCCTGAATGCTATGGCAGCGCACACAATGGGTGTTGAATAAACCTTCACCTCTTGATGCCTGTTCGGCAGTGAAGATGCCATCCAGTGTCGACGTGGGTTCCTGCTCTGCACAGGCAGCAAGCAGCAACAGGCCCAGGGCCAGTGCTGCGTGCTTCACCACTCGAGTTTGCGGCTTACGGACGGGGCGGGTAGTCATACTGAAGGGGAGCGGGACATTGGTTGCCGCGTGATTCGCCTCTTACCCAGGCTGCAAGGGCCAGGCGCTCCGGGTCGTCTGCGGAGTACCAGCGTCTGCCGCCATTGTGCATCAGATCACCGCCAGCATTTGGATGCAGCGGCTTGTGCAGGAAGCGGGTGGCTTCCGGGCGTCCAGGATCGATCAGGTAGGAGAGGGACTCGAATGCCTGTAGTGATTGCTCTTCTGTCCAGTAACTGCCTTCTGGCGGCGGGATAGCAAACTCACCGCTATGACACTCGATACATGGCATGGCATTGTCGATCGGGTTGACGAAGATTGGTTGTACGCAGGAGCGGAAGAATTCAAAGTCCACGTCAACAATCGGGTCGGCGGTGGCGCTGGAATCACCGGAAGCGATCCACTCTGCGATGATCCGATACTCGCTGTGATCGGTAGAGTCCCAGAAGTTGCCGCCGGAATGTCTGTCACCACCTGCTGTGGTTGCCAGCGGTGCCAGCAGCAGGCGGCTGGTTTCCGGCGCGCTGGGATTCACCAGCATCACCACGTTCTCGAAATTCTGTCTTGATTGCTCCTCTGTCCAGAACACACTGCCGTTTTCTTCAGTTAGTGGTTGTAGCCCCAGCGGTGCATTGGCCTGGGTCGTGTGGCAGGCCACGCAGGAGGTATCGGTACCGACAAAGCCACCACGGTGTCTCAGGAAGATAGGTTCAACCGCGCTGACATAGTATTCATAGTCGAGGCCTTTGAAGGGA
Source organism: uncultured Pseudohongiella sp. (assembly GCA_964438455.1). Lineage (GTDB taxonomy): Bacteria > Pseudomonadota > Gammaproteobacteria > Pseudomonadales > Pseudohongiellaceae > UBA9145. The sequence continues at coordinate 21,604 of CAYTLI010000019.1, read as the reverse complement.
GCAGGGCTGCTGTCGGTGCTGCTCACCTGGGCCGGGCTCGGGGCTGATTCCTGCTCGCTGCAAGCTGCCAGCAACAAAGCCAGAACAGCGGTGAGCAGGATATATTTCTGTTTTACCATCATTGCACTTCTCCTTCCCAGTCAGAAGGCATGATGGCAGTGAAGATGCGTTTCGGCGCCTGTCCTACCGGAAAGCGTTGAATTACTTCCTGGGCCTGCACATCGACCACCGCAGTTTCATTGTGACCAGAAACCCCGACCCAAAGATAACGGCTATCTGGAGTGGTGGTTATCCAGGCAGGATTACCGATATACACCCGGCCTATATATTCATAATCAGGAAAAGTGTAGCCATAAATGTGCGACGTGGCCCGGCTTGAATGCCAGACCTGGCTCTGGTCAGGCAGGATCACCACACCGTGGCTGGGCGCGCTTTGAATTCCGTCGGCTGTCTGGTCTGAACGGTTCCAGGCGTCATCTGGAGGCGAAACCTTGTTCATCAACTCCTGTGTATCCCAGTTATATTCCCAGAAGCCATGCCAGCCACCGACATTGACCAGCAAGGAGCGGGTGGAACCATCGGGATTAGTAGTAAATGCGATGGGACGTACTCCGCCCGTGAAGGGATTCTGAGAGTAGGGCACGGACAACTCCCACATGACTTCATCAGTCTCGGTATCAATGGCGATGATTTCGCTGGCACCGATCATGCCACCAACTGCATAACGCCCATCGGGAGTGACGAATGTGTTATGCACACCACCACCGGTTTCTATATTGGCGATGATTTCGTGGCTATCCATGTCGATCACCTGGATCAGCGGTTCCCTGATGATTGCCACGTAGACCTTGCGCGCGCTCATGCTGGCGGACAGGTTGTGTGGGCCGTTAGCCAGCTCAATCCGGTCGACGACTTCGAATGTGCGCGTATCAACCACATCAACCGTGTGATCATGTTCGTTGGTGAAGTAGTAGTAGAGACCATCGGCGTGGACCGTTGCGCCATGGTTGTGTGGCAGGTTCTCTATATAACCCACCTGCTCCATGGTGGCCGGGTCGAATACATAGACATCGTCTCCCGCCGAATTGGTCTGCAATATTCTTATGGGACGGTCGGTGATGGGGCCGGTTACTGTATCAACCTGATAGGTTTGGGCGCTCAGTGGCAGGCTGAGAAAACCGCTAATTGCCAGGGCGCAACAGATGATGGTTTTCAGGGAAATTCTCACAGGGACCTCCGCTTATTCTTGGTTTTCGGGGACAGGCACCTGCAAATTATCACCATGGCCGGAAAGCCGCAATACTGCGAGTTTAAGCTGATTTTGCGCGCCCCCTGAAGCATTCGCCCCGCCGACATTTAGATCTTGACACATATCAACACGCGTCTGCCCCGAAAGCGCAGAATCTGTCAGGTCCTGAACAAGAAATGAGCACAATGGCTCGGCGATAAAGGGGTATCCAATCATGGTAATCAACGAAAGCAGAGACGACAGAATTACGCGGGTGATACTCGGCGTGGTATTGATCGGGCTGGGAGGTCTGGGATTCCTCTCCATATTTGGAGTCATTGCGCTGGTAACCGGCATCATCGGCTTCTGCCCCCTGTACAAAGTTCTTGGCAGGAGTACCTGCCCCCAGTAGGTGGGAATCCGGTACGCTTTGCAGCGCAAGAATTACTGCAGCATGGCCTCCAGGGCACGTTGCTGGAACTGGGCGCCAAGTAGTTCCAGCTCGAGAGGAAGTTGCTCTTGCGGGATGTCGTAGACGATTCCCATAGCGATGAGGTCGTTGAAGCGTTCGGTTTCGATGGCAGCTATATAGGCCCAGGATAAAAGAGTCTGGTTGAGAGCCGATTGCGGTATGGCTGTATTGCCAAAACTCTCTGCCATCACATCAAGTAACAGATCGTAATCCTGTTGAGCATAGGCTTCGGCCATGCGCAGCTTCGCCTGCGCGTCTGCAGTAAACATAGACAGACATGCGGGCGCAGTGAATGCTGCAGTTAGCAGCTGCAATTCAGCAAAATCCAAATCACGAAATCTTGGCAGCAACAGCTCAATGACCTGGTTGCTAATTGGTGCTGCGATTGGTTGGCTCATGGCACAGTCATCCAGGACGTTGAGAATCATCTGTGCCGATTGGTAGATCTCGGCATTCTGCGCGCGAGCAGGATCACCTGCCACAACTGCCTGGTATAAATCATGGGTACTCAGCCGGGCTGTCAGCGAGGCAATATACGGTGTCGGCGTTAGACGTTCATTGTCGATCAAGCCTTCTGCCAGGGATTTATTGCCGATGAAATAAGTCCGATGCAGATCAAGCAAGCTAAGCGAGTTAGTCCTGGTGAACATGTTCATCGGTGCCACACTGTCCACCAACGGGAAATAGTCTGAATTGGCGGTCACCGAATCAACGTCAAATAGAATGTCGAGCAGGTCCTGGTCGGCGAGGCGTCGATAGCGAAGGTCATCGACACTGTTGATCTGGATTCTTCTTAGTTCTGGCTCCATCGGCGAATTAGCAAACTGCTGAAAATCAAGTGGTCTATCGAGTTGACCCGAATTACTGGCAACCAGAACCGTATCGGTCAGAGAGACCTGGTAGAAGATCACTTGTTCGAAATTGTTGCGCAGCGCTTTGTAAATGCTTGCAACCAGCCGTTCTTCAATTTCGTAAAGCTGCAGCCATTGCAGGAAGATTCCGTTCTCGGTGAGATAGCGTTTGGTCAGCGAGTAATACTCATCGCTGAACAGGTTTGCGACACCACTTACCCAGGGGTTGGAAGGTTCGGCAATGATCAGGTCGTAAAGTTCGCCGCTGTTGACCAGCAGAGTTTTTGCATCTCCGATGATGATATTGCTGCGCGGGTCATTGTAGGCACGACTCACTCGCGACTCGAAGTAGCGAGCGCCTTCTATTATGGCGGGCTCAATCTCGATTGAATCCAGGCGTTCTATAGGCGCGCCGAGCATGGTATGCGCGGTGAGTCCCGACCCGAAGCCAACATTGGCCACGATCCTGGCATCCGGGTGATGGGCCAGCCCCAGAATGGGCAGCAACATCATGGTGTGCTCGTCGTTGGCAGATGGCGGCATCTGCCCATTGGCGTCGGGCACATAGAGCCCTGCATCCGGCTTACCGTTGTTGGCAATTGCCCGCAGGCCATTGTCGTGTTGCACCACTGATACCGTTGAACTCTTGCCGTCCTGGTAATACAGGACCTGGGACGAGCTGGCGTCAAACAGTCTGCCTGAGCGAAATGGGCCGGAAGACAGAGTCAATGGGTCGAGCGAAAATGCCACCGCAATCAGTACCCACACAGTAAGTGCTGGTGAAATGTTAAACGAGAATTTTCTGGCTCTGCCAAATGTTGAATAGAGCAGCAGGCATCCCAGGGCGAGGTCGACCAAGGCGCCACCCATAACCAGAGGCTTAAGCCCAAGCAAGGGCATGACCAGCTGGCTTGCCAGGACGACACCGAAAATCGAGCCGAGGGTATTGGTTGCATACACGCGACCAATCGAAGCAGTACCGCCCTCGTGTTCGATCAGGATCTTGGTGATCAGTGGAAGCGTCATGCCGGCGCAGATGGTTACTGGCAACATTACCAGCGCCGAGCTGCCGTAATTGATCAGCATAAACAGGAAATAGCCTTGCTCGGTCAGGCTCAGTGCAGATCTGGTCCAGACCATGAGATCGAAACAGGCGATGTAAAGCACCAGTGAGAATGCTGCAAGGCTGCCCATGATCAGCTGGATCCTGCCGAGCACCGCGAGGGGATTGGCAAAGTTATCTATGTGCTTGCGGATCCAGAAGCCGCCCAGGGCGATGCCGAGAATGAACGCGCTCAGCATCACCTCGAATGAATAGGTCGAGCTGCCAAATACCAGACTGAGCATTCTGATCCAGGCAATCTCATACATAAAAGAAGCAGTGCCGGTGAACGCCGCTGTGAGCAGCAACATGGAGCGCAGAGACAGGAAGCTGAGATCGAAGTTTAATGCGGCAGTCTTGCGTGCCGGCTCGGGGGCAGACTGGTGATCTTCTTCTTTCTCGCCTTTGACCGCCAGGTAAACGCCGAGTGCGACCAGCACATTGATGATCCCGCCAGTTAACAGCGCTCCCGGCAGCCCCAGCGTTGGAATAAACACGAAGCCATTGATGAGCACGCCCAGCGCAGCACCAAAGCTGTTGCTGAAGTAGAGAATGGAAAGATTCCAGCCATTGTGGTCAGGGTAGTAACGAACGATGCCGCTGGCCATCAACGGAAAGGTTGCTCCGAGCAGGATTGACTGGGGCAGTATCAGCAGGATGCCCAGGGTCCATTTAAACAACTCGACCAGTTGTGGTGAGCCGAGGTTTGGTATCACCGCATCGTAGGCCAGCGAAGTTGCTCCTACATAAACGGTGTGAAATAACAGCGCCGCAAAACCGACCAGCAGCTCCACCACTGCGTAGGTCAGTAACAGGTTGGGAATCTTGCGTTCGAAGCGGCTGGATAGATAGCCACCCAGCGCCAGGCCCAGCATGAAGATGCTCAGCACCAGTGTCTGGGCAGATGCCGCGTGGCCGAGAAACAGCTTTAAATAGTGGGACCAGATCGATTCATAAATCAATCCGGAGAAACCTGATGCAAAGAACAGCAGGAAATAGATATAGATAATGTGTCTCTTGCTTATATAGGTTGTCATATAGGCGGGTTATCGGCGCTTCACAGATGTCACTGCAACAAATTGGCACAGAGTGCCAGCGCGGCAGGCTATAAAAAATTGTAAAATGACCCATGGCATCGTTGGAATCAACTCGATCATTCGGGTGGAGAAGATGAAGATCATCGACAGCATTAGAAGGAATTTGGGCAACAGCCGCTCAACCAGCCCGCGGGGCAGGGTGACTCTGCTGGTCTGCCTGTTGGCCCTGGTGCTGCAGCCGCTCCTGTATGCTGCCAATTCTGACCACACCACGGACAGGTTGCTGCGAGCAGTGGTACCTGGCGCTGATCACTTCGCCGACAAGGAAGGCGAGCCGCCTGTCTACAAGGCCTACAAGACCGATGACGCCACTGGCGAGAGCTCCTTGATCGGCTATGCCTTTGTCACACCTGATTTCCCCCCGGAACCCAATGGCTACAGCGGACCCATCGACGTGCTTATTGGCATGGATTTACAGGGCACGATCGTGGGCTTGCGGGTGATCTACTATAAAGAGTCATTCCGCTACACCATGGGTGATTTCTTCTCCTGGGGATTCGAGGAGCAATTTCCCGGAAAAACGGCCGCCGACCGCTACTCCATAGGCAGGGATATTGATGGGGTGGCTCGAGCCACAATTTCCTCCAAGGCCGCAGCTCGCAGCATTCGCAAGGCCGTGCGCGCCGTGACCGAGGCCTATATCAAGTAATAGCATCGCGACCGCAGGCAGCATCATATTTTGCCCTCCGCTGGCCTTTGTAATAGGCCGTTTAACTCTGTTACAAATTGTCTGGATTTACTGTTTGCTCTCCTGGTCTAAGGCTAAACGAGGCATTTGCCTGCAGGCCCCGTGGCGCGAGGCCCGCAGACTTCCAGCGCAGAAACGACGAGCGCCCTGCAGGGGCAGGTCGGTTACATTTCAGGCGCCGGCAATTCCTCCCCCGGTAGCACAATCCTTGCTACAATCGCGTCTCTTGAGTGCCCGCGAAATACGGCCCCTGGAGACCGAAAAAGCGGAGTACTTGATGCTGAATCAAGACTGAACGACGCCGGCAAAAAGACTGTGTTTTTACAACACCTTAAGTAGGATAATTAAGACACGTCGATCGGAAGCCCGAGCGTAGTCAAGACCATCGGAGAGCCCAAATGACAATAAGATTGCGATCAAATTCTTCCCTCTTTCTGAGTGCAGGTGTAAGCCTCGGCCTCACCCTGGCTGCCGCCACGGCAACGGGCCAGACAGGCACCAGCGTGTATGAGGGTGACTGGCCCGACTATCACGGCAATCCGCTGGCACAACGCTATTCACCTCTGGATCAGATCAACGCAGAAAACGTAGCTGACCTGGAACTGGCCTGGTCGTTCTCAACGGCAAATTTTGGCCCGACAACAGATTTCAACAACCCTTCTACACCGATCGAAATAGGCGGAGTTCTGTACGCGAACATCGGCAGCACCCGTAACGTGGTCGCCCTGGATGCAAGCAGCGGACAGGTGCTGTGGCTGTGGCGTCCCAATGAAGGCGAGCGTTTCGATGAAGCGCCTCGAAAGGGTGCTGGTCGAGGTGTTGCCTACTGGACAGATGGCAACGAGAAGCGGGTTATTGATGTCACTCCTGGTTATCACCTGGTGTCGCTGGATGCTGAAACCGGTGTTCCTGATCCAAATTTTGGTGACAATGGCATCGTCGACCTGATGGTTGGTTTGCGTAACGCCGATGATCCCCGTTTCCCTTTTCCGGATATTGGTCTCTCTGCAGCGCCATTCGTGATGAATGATGTCATCGTGGTGGGTGCTGCCCATCGTGTCGGCATGCGCCCCCGTTCGAAGGCGAACGTTAAGGGCGATATTCGCGGCTTTGATGCCCGCACCGGTGAGTTGCTGTGGACCTTCCACACCATTCCCGAGCGTGGTGAGATCGGCTTCGAAACCTGGCTGGATGAGGGTGTCGAATTCACCGGTAACGCCGGTGTCTGGTCACCGATTTCCGGTGATCCCGAGCTGAACCACGTGTACTTGCCTGTGGAATCAGCAACCGGTGACCGCTATGGCGCTGATCGTCCGGGTGACAACCTGTTTACTGGTTCTGTAGTGGCACTGGATATCACCACTGGCGAGCGCCAGTGGCACTACCAGACTGTGCACCATGACATCTGGGACTGGGATTTGCCGGCAGCAGCCATCGGGGCGGACCTGCCTAATGGCCGCAAGGTACTGATGCAGCTCACCAAGCAGGGCTGGGTGTTTACTTTCGATAGAGAGACTGGCGAGCCCATCTGGCCAATCGAAGAGTTGCCCGTACCGGCCGGCGATGTGCCCAGTGAATATTATTCACCAACCCAGCCACACCCAACACGTCCGGCACCCTATGATCGTATGGGCTTTACCGAAGACGACCTGATTAACTGGACGCCGGAAATCCGCGCCCTGGCTCTGGAAGCACTGGAAGGATTCAGGTTGTCTCCAAGCGTTTACTCGCCTCCCTCTCTGGCAGAAGCCGATGATGGGACTCGTGGCACCTTGAGCTTGCCTTCATCAACAGGTGGTGCAAACTGGGAAGGCGGTGCCGTGGATCCAGAGACAGGCATTCTCTACGTGCCCTCACGCACAGCCCTGGCTGTGATGTCTCTGGGCAAGGATGAGAATTCTGACCTGGATCTGAGTGCCTCCTTCGGTGTCCGTGTGCCACGTGTGCAGGGTCTGGAAATTGTAGCGCCTCCCTATGGACGGGTTACTGCCATCGATATGAATTCCGGTGATCATCTGTGGATGATTGCCAATGCCGATACGCCAGACCGTATCGCCAATCACAGATTGCTTGAGGGTGTGGATATCGATCGTACCGGTATCCCGACACGTGCGGGTTTGTTGCTGACCAAGACTTTGCTGTTCGTAGGCGAGGGTACAGGTGGTCCAGGTGCGAGCCCGATTTTCCGAGCGGTTGACAAACAAACCGGCGAAATCATTGCCGAGATTGATCTGCCAAACAATCAATCTGGTTTACCTTTTACTTATGAGCACGATGGCATCCAGTACGTTGCCATGTTCGTCAGTGGTGGTGGTCAAGCAGCTGAGCTGGTTGCCTACGCGCTGCCGTAAACTAAAACAGGAGTGTAGTAGCATGCGAAATTTTCTTAACCAAGCATTTTCAGGGATAGCGCTTTTAGTACTTGCCTTGCCGGCGAGTGCTGCCAACTGGATACTTGATCCTGGCATGTCCCAGGTAATCTTCCAGTATTCCTATGGCACCGACCCTTACGAGGGCAGGTTTTCAAACGTAGAAGCGACTTTTGATATCGATCCGATGCGCCCCGGTGCATGTAACTTCGATGTCACTATCCACATTGATGGTATTGATGTTGATTCTCCGGAAGTACAGGACTATTTGCTTGATTATGAATTGTTTGATGTCGACACCTGGCCAACTGCCACATTCAAGGCTGAGAACTGTCGCCTGACTGGAGTCACTTCATTCGAGGCGGATGGAACATTGACTATTCGCGACCAAACCAACCCCATCACTTTTCCTTTCGATCTGAGCATTGAAACCTGCGATGGACAGGTTTGTTTTCACCTGACCAGTGAGGTTGAAATCCTGCGACTGGAATACGGTGTTGGTCAGGGCTATTGGGCGAATACTGCCGAAGTACCTAACGAAGTTAAGGTGACGGTGGATGTGTATGCCATCCAGCAGTAACAGCTTGGGTAGCGGAAGTTGAGGATCGAGATTATGGGTAATGGAAAAACAATCGCTGCAGTGATGGCTGTGGCAGCGTTTGGATTAGTATCTTGTGGTGACAGTGGCACTGCAGTAGACGAAAGCTCCAGCGCAGGAGCAGCAGAAACTCAAACTACGACGACGCCAACGGCCTCTGCGCTGGTTCAGGGCGCGGCCGATGGTTCGGTAATCTACGCGCTAAACCCGGCTGAGTCGGAAGTTTACTGGCGCATCTATCGCGCTGGCGCGCTGGCTCGCTTGGGACATAATCACGTCATCTCCCTGGTTGAGTTCGAAGGCAATGTAGTCGTCGCTCCCGATGTGGCCGATTCCGCCTGGGAACTCAGCTTTCCGGTCGATGGGCTGGTTATTGACGACCCCGAGTTGCGAGCCCGCTACGGAGAGGATTTCGAATCCGTTCCGGATGAGGATGCAAAGGCAGGGACTAAAACCAATATGCTCACCGAAGGCCTTCTCGATGGGGTGAATTTTCCCGAGATTCGACTCGCGGGCAGCGGTGTGGAAGGGCCACTCGACGCTGCGAGTCTTCCTGTGAGTATCTACATTGTAGGGAATACCATCGAGCAGACTTTTCCCGCCTCTATTACTATCACTGAAGATGCTGTGACGGTGGAAGGTGAATACCGCCTGACCCATGCCGACCTGGGCCTGGAACCTTTCTCATTGATGGGTGGTGCCATGGCCGTCGGTGACGAAATCGATTTCACCTATCGACTGCGTGCGGACGTGGTCAGCCAATAGGATTTATCAATCGCAGGTCTATGAGGAATTCATGGAGGGTGGCGAAGAAGAGAGTTAAGCTGCTCTCGTTCCAGGCACCAGATAAGAGAGGCTCATTCCCTGGAATGGGCCTTTTTTGTCAACGCCCCTTTAATTTGACTGATCACAAATTGATGCAGGACAAATGCTGGCCTGGTGGCAGCGATAGCATGATCGAAAGGCCCTTGAGATAGACATTTTCCCGGTTTGTGGCTAACCTCGAAAGCCACTAATGAGCGTGGTATCAGAACTATGATTCAGAAACGTAAATTAGTATCGCAGGCTCTGGTTTTTGCTGTTCTAGCCCTCGCAACTACTTCCCTGCAGGTACAGGCACAGTCACTCGCAGTAACTCACTGCCAGGGTGAATGCCCCCAATATGCTTCCCAGCTCTCGGCCAACCGTAGCAATGTGGTGATTCATCATCTCTATGCTGCTGGTATTAATGGCAAGACTGGCATTCCGGACTGGTCTGCCTATCGCCTCACCAGAGACGCCGTGGGTGTTGCTTCATTGCTTCCCAGAACCTGGCGACCAGATCGACTGATCGAATTCTCACCGCTCGAAGATATCGTCGTGGCCGATGCGGGCGAGGCGGAGTTGAGGCTTTCAGAAACTATCAGTGTCAGTAGCAATCCCTATGCAGGAGGGGGTGCGAGAATGGTTGAGCCTGAGGATCGGGCCCGTCTTGCGCCTATGACCAGTTTCGCCAACACACCCTACTGGTCCGACCTGAATAACTTCAGCAACATGGTGCCGATGCCTGCGCCTCTGCGGCTCGGCCCCTGGTTGAGACTGGAGCAGCGTCTGAACAGGCTGGCTGTGGAGCGCGAAGAACTTTACGTTATTACCGGTCCCTTGTATGTGATTGCCAACCTCAGCGTCGCTCCCTCGAGTGAAGACCTCAATCCATCTGCCTACTACAAGCTGGTAATCGATGGCTCCTCGGTAGTGTCTTTTGTTTTCCCGGAAAGCCTGTCCCAGTCAGATCGTTACTGTTCTTACACGGCGAACTACCAGGAGATAGAGCAGATTGTGGATCTCAAATTCTTCCCCGGCCGAGCCAACCTGAAGCCTTCAGCTGAATTGCTCGATGCGCTGGGCTGCAGTTAACCAATATCCGGTCAGGCTGGAGCACCCGGCCAGGCTGGTATCTGGAATTTGAGTCGCTATTACGGGATCTCCAGCTTGTTCGTTGGGCTGAAATTGCATCGGAAAATCCGATAACTCCCATCGTTATATTTCGTTTTACCGATTAGTCCCCGCTCGTTATCTTAGCCTTCGACGAGCTTTTTCTATTCTATGTGAAGCTATGAGGAGGCATTTAATGCTTAAGCGAACACTTTCACTATTTACAGCAGCTGCAATTGGCGTGGCGCCATTGTTGCCGCTAAATCTTGCCTATGGGCAGGATGCTCCCAATAATGACTACTGGTGGCCCAATCGATTGAGTCTTGAGCCATTGCGTCAGGTAGACCCGGGTTCAAATCCCCTGGGTGAAGACTTCGACTATGCCGCCGCATTTGCGACACTCGATCTGGAACAAGTGAAGGCCGACCTGGTCGACCTGATGACTACTTCCCAGGACTGGTGGCCAGCGGACTTCGGTCACTATGGTCCTTTCTTTATTCGCATGGCCTGGCACAGCGCCGGTACCTATCGCACCATCGATGGTCGTGGCGGTGCCGATGGTGGCATGCAGCGTTTCGCTCCCCTGAACAGCTGGCCCGATAATGCCAACCTGGACAAGGCGCGCCTGTTGCTTCTCCCTATCAAGCAGAAATACGGCAGCGCACTTTCCTGGGCCGACTTGATGATCCTGGCTGGTACCGTTGCAATGGAGTCCATGGGTTTTGAAACTCTTGGTTTCGCAGGCGGCCGTGTCGATGCCTGGCAACCAGCAGAAGTGAACTGGGGACCGGAAGGCGAATGGCTGGCAGCAGACCGTCGTGATTCCATGGGTAACCTGGAAGGTGCCTTCGGTGCAACCCAGATGGGTCTGATCTACGTGAATCCGGAAGGCCCCGGTGGCAACCCGGATCCACAGGCAGCTGCGGACGCGATTCGCGAAGCATTTGGTCGCATGGCAATGAACGATGAGGAAACTGCAGCTCTTATCGCAGGCGGGCACACTTTTGGTAAGGCGCACGGTGCCGCTAATCCTTCCGAGTATGTAGGTGCTGAACCAGAAGGTGCATCTATAGAAGCGCAGGGACAAGGCTGGTTGAGCAGCTATGGTTCAGGTAGAGGTGGGGACACCATTACCAGCGGACTCGAAGGTGCCTGGACTGCCAGCCCGGCTCAGTGGACCCACGGTTACCTGACCAATCTGTACACCTACGAGTGGGTGCAGTCAGAGAGCCCGGCAGGCGCGACCCAGTGGATTCCTGCTCGCGGAGCAGCATCAACACTGGTTCCAGACGCACATGATCCTTCAATGCGTCATGCGCCAATTATGTTTACCACCGACCTGGCGTTGAAGGTTGATCCGATCTACCGCGAAATTACCAGCCGCTGGCTGGATGATCCGGCAGAGTTCGAAGATGCTTTCGCACGCGCATGGTTCAAGTTGACGCATCGCGATATGGGACCAACTTCCCGCTACCTGGGAACCCTGGTACCTGATCAGGAATTCGTATGGCAGGATCCAATCCCAGAGCCAGACTATTCCCTGGTCAACGCTCGCGATGTGCGCCGCCTGAAGCAAGACATCCTGGATTCTGGCCTGACTGTATCTGAGTTGGTCAGAACTGCCTGGGCCTCAGCGTCTACCTATCGTGGTACAGACATGCGTGGTGGCGCCAATGGAGCACGCATTCGCTTTGCGCCCCTGAACAACTGGGAAGCGAACAATCCGGCAGAACTGAATCGCGTGCTGAATGTTCTCGAAGGCATTCAAAGTGACTTCAACGATGACTCGCGTCGCCAGATCTCCATGGCCGACATGATTGTCCTCGGTGGTGCGGCTGCCATTGAAAAAGCAGCAGCAGACGCCGGCGTCGAAGTTGAGGTGCCTTTTGTTCCAGGTCGCGGTGACGCGCTTGAATCCCAGACCAGCGTCGACTCTTTCGAATTGCTGCGACCAAGCGCTGACGGATTCCGTAACTACTTTGCTTCCAGCAACAGCCGTTCACCGGCAGAAATGCTGGTAGAGAAAGCAGCACTTCTTGAGCTGAGTGTTGCAGAAATGACTGCGCTGGTGGGTGGCATGAGAGTTCTGGATGCCAACACAGGTGGCTCCCAGCATGGCGTCTTCACCGACGAGCCAGGCGTGCTTAGCAATGACTTCTTTGTAAACCTGGTCGACCTGTCTACCGAATGGTCTCGATCTGATTCAACTGCCGGCATCTACGAAGGCAGAGACAGAACTTCTGGCCAGCTCAAGTGGACAGCAACACCGGTTGATTTGATCTTCGGATCAAACTCCGAACTGCGTGCCCTCGCTGAGCACTATGCTTCCAGCGATGCAGAAGAAGCATTCGTTCACGACTTTGTTGACGCCTGGACTAAAGTCATGACGCTGGATCGATTCGATCTGTGATCAGATCACGCTAATGTGCTTGCACGCTAAACGCAGGCGCAAATCAAACAAAAGGGTGGCGCAGTTAGCACCACCCTTTTTTATTGTTCGGGTTTTATAGTTGAAACCCCCGGCGCGGGTTAGCAACCCTAAGCCAGTGATTCCCAGTTACCCCTCGGTTCACCATGTACCATGGTGGCAACTGCATCCTTAACCATCGGATAGATAACCTGGCTTGCGATCGCACTGTCCAGGTGTACCAGGTTCGGGTAAGCATTCACTTCAATCAATCGCGCTCTGCCACTGCGTTCGACCAGGAAATCACAACCGAGCAGTGAAAACGTTTCCCGCGTGCTCTCCTCAACAATGAAGGCAAACTCCCGGGCAAGCGCTCTATGCACGCGCAGCAATTCATCAAATCTCGCATTCGTGGCCGTATCGGTAACCGGTTCGAACTCCGTTCCGCCGCCACTGTATCTAAGGGAAACCTGGATACCATAGTCTGTCGCATCCGCCTTGTATGGTTCTCCGTGTATGACTCTATAGTAGTACCGATGCAGATATGCCTTGCCATTCCAGATCAGCATATAACACCTGAGGGTGTACTTGCGGCCATTGATGAGATCAAGATCAGTAACGGCTTGCTGCAGCACATCATTGTCGCTCAGCTCCAGCCCGGAGAGTTCATCATAACGAGCACAGCTAACCTGTTTGCCGCCGGCACCGTATCGATTCTTGATGAACCACAGTCCGTCAGCGCGAGAACGAACGTAGGGGATCGCGGACTTGTCGGCATAGGTGCAGGGCAGCAGATCGGAGCGAGCGCGAAGTATCTCGCCCAGTTGACCTTTGTCGTCGATCGGGTTGGTGATTGGCCGAGGCAGAACGCGTAAGCAAAGACTGTATTGAGATTCGTCGAAGCCTGGTAATGGATCTCCGTAAGTGTCCCAGTAGCAGAGCAGGACATTCTCATCACTTTCGATTTCAGTTGCAGCGCGTTTTAACAACTTCGCTGCCCGGTTTCCGATAAATTCAATCATATGCTACTTTTAGCGCCGACTTTCAGGCCTCATCATGGGGCATTTCCATTATCAAGCCAAGAGGGGAGATCGTTGCAGAGTATTGACGACGATGTGTTGGCGAGCGTAGAAGCTGCGATCAGAGCAGGTAACCTGTTTCGCTATGCAGACAATAATGGCAAGTTGAGCTCTGCACGCCAGCTTGAAAAATTGTTCGTCGAGCAACTCGACGCCAGGTACTGCCTGGCAGTCAATTCATGCACATCTGCCATCTACCTGTCCCTGCTCAGTGCCGGCATCTCTCCAGGTGATACTGTCCTGATGCCGGCATTCACTTTTATTGCTGTGCCGAGCGCGGTAGTGCAAGCCGGTGCCAAGCCGGTTCTGGTCGAAGTGGATGACGACTATGTGATTGATCTCGATTCCCTTAAGGCGGCTATTACTCCTGAAACCAAATTTCTGTTGCTGTCTTACATGCGCGGCCGGGTTCCTGATCTGGATGCTGTAGTGCATATCTGTGAACAGAATGGGATCACCCTGATTGAAGATGCAGCTCATAGCCTGGGCGTCAGATTTGACGGCAAGTTGACTGGCAAGTTCGGCAGGGCAGCAGCTTTCAGCTTTCAATCTTACAAGTTACTCGATGCAGGTGAGGGTGGCTTGCTGGTTACTGACGATGCGCAGCTCGCGGCAAGGGCTCTCATTTACTCCGGTTGCTACGAAGAAAACTTTCGC
>CAYTLI010000019.1:0-7132 GCA_964438455.1 uncultured Pseudohongiella sp. | reverse complement strand
GACGACTTCGATGCAGCACTGCTGGAAAAACTGGCAGAGCTGGCAAATAGCTTGCCTACTTTCAATTTTCGCATGTCGAATTTGTCGGCTGCTGCACTACTACCGCAGATGAGCAAAATTGATGAACGTATAGCCGCGTACAATTCCAATTATCAGATCATTGCGAGCATCTTGAGAAACTCACCACATATCCACATGCCCGCTTTCCACTCCAGGGTTTCCCCGGTTTGTGACAGCTTGCAGTTCGCAGTCGCGGGAGAAGTGCCAGATGAAAAAATTATTGCACTTAGGGCGCTGTGTGCGGATTTCGGATTGTCAGCGAATCTATTCGGATTCGATGATCACAATGCACGCTGCTTCTGGCACTGGAAGTTCCTGTCCCCTCAAGATCTTCCGAGAACCAGAGCGCTGCTGGAGAGAACTGTAGATATCAGACTGCCTTTGAACTGTGAGGAGTCCAGGCTGATTGAGCTGGGGCAGGCCATTGTATCTGCGCTATAGCCATCAGGCTTGAGCGCGGGCAGGCCGCGTATTCTGTGAACTCAAGCTCGTTCTGGGGCAGGTATTTTCACTATTCTACGCTTCCAGAAGCTTCTCACTGATGGCCGCTGGCAGGTAGAATCACAGGCGGTGGCGTAGATTCATTGGCTCTCGCAGTGACACGGTAGTCAGATTGATCAGGCCGAAGGGCAGTGGAACAAGGTTAGAATAATATGCGCGAATTAAATCTCACGGATGGTGATTTAACCCACCGCCAGGAAATTGTCCAACTTCTGAAGATGTCCATCGAACAGAAGTGGCAATATTCTTACGTTACCAAGATACGCAACAGAGTTCAGACTCATACCCTGCGACTGGTCTCTGTGAACACCCATGAGGCCTCATTCTGTGTCGAAAGCGATAACATGGATGCAGCCTCCCTGAAGGGCAGGCCAGTGATGTTTCGCGCCCAGAGCGGTGGTGTCTCCATCGTGTTCCATTCCCAGCTTGCTGACGATGTAGATCCTGAATCTCACAGCTCATCCCTGTTTAATTTTGGTTTGCCCTACAAGATTGCCTGTACCCAGTTGCGTAAGACAGTGCGGGTGAACCTGGAAGCAAGGAGAGAGGTGCCGGTTATTCTCTATCTTACCAATGGCGCCTTGCTGGAAGGCACGGTTATGGATATTTCTACTTCTGGTGCCAAGTTCAGGGTCAACAAGAATCTGGGCAATGAATTGCGTAACCTGCAAATCGTAGACGCCTGCAAGATAACGCTATCCGATGAATTCACTTTGCAGTGTGGTGTACAGTTGATCGGCATGATCAACGATGAGGAAGCCAGCATCAGTTTTCTGCGCAGTCAGTTCGTGCATATGAAGACTACTGACGAAGACAAGCTGGAGGCGTTTATCAACGCGACGCTTGAAGAATCGGATTGACTCAATTCCTCTCAATCTTTCCAATCTACTAATATCCTGCAGCCAACAAACCCATTTCTCTGAATTTGAAATTCTGAAATATGGTCTAAAATCTGCGATCATCGAGGGATGATCACACGCCGTAGGCTCATCTGTTCTGTTCCCGCTCTTGGTCTCCTGGGCCACTCTTCAATACTGCGCTTCGCCTACCATGCCGCAGAAGACTCGTTTAATGAATTGCAGATCCCTCCGTTGTTGCGCGGCGAGGCAGCTGACGGCAAGCAGGTGTTTCGGCTGAACCTGCAGGAGGGAAGCAGGGAATTTTTGCCTGGATTTCAGACCTCGACCTTCGGCATTAATGGCAACTACCTAGGGCCAACGCTTCGTTTCAAGCGCGGCGAGCGGGTCGCCTTCAATATCAGCAACCAATTGAATGAGCCGAGCTCTTTGCACTGGCACGGTTTCCATTTGCCACCAACCCAGGATGGTGGGCCCCATCAGGCTATTGCTGCGGGTGCCGGGTGGCAGCCCGAATACGATGTAATCCAGTTTGCAGGAACATACTGGTATCACTCCCACTTGCTGCATGAATCCGGTCGGCAGGTGTACAAGGGTCTCGCTGGCATGATCATCGTCGAAGACGATTCACTCTCAGACATCCTGCCGGTGGAGTATGGCGTGGATGATGTGCCGCTCATTCTCCAGGATCGACGCTTCGGGCGTGACGGCCAGTTCCTGTATCGAAATCGTTATCAGGACGACGTGATGGGCATGATGGGAGACACAATTCTCGTCAATGGCACGCATAGGCCACTATTTCGACCCGAGACAAGCATGGTCAGATTCAGAGTACTTAATGCATCGAATGCAAGAAGTTTTGATCTGGCATTGAGTGACAACCGCGTTTTTTATCAGGTCGCCTGTGATGGTGGCCTGCTGAATGCGCCAGTTGCGACCACGCGTTTGCGCCTGGGGCCCGCGGAGCGCGCAGAAATTCTGCTGCAATTTTCCCCCGGTGACGAGGTTTCTCTGATGAGCATCGGCCAGAGTTCAGACTTTCCTGTCTTCCCCGGTGGTATTAGCGAAATGATGCGAAGCCTGAATAGCGAAACTTTTGAGTTGCTGACTATTCGCGCAAGGGGTGAGTTGCGTAACAATTATCCTTTGCCTACGCAATTCCCACAGGTCTATCGCCTGCCAGAGGCTGCAGCGACCAATACCCGAACTTTTCTCCTTTCCATGGGTGCTGGTATGAGAAGTGGGGAAGACAAAGGTCCGGGGACAGGTGCGCGTAATGGTACCGGAGGTGGCTATGGAGGAGGCAACTACTTCATCAACGGACGGGTGATGAACATGGATTACATTAATGAACGGATACAGTTAAACACCACCGAGATATGGGTGCTGAACAATAATTCGCCGATGATGCATCCATTCCATATCCACAACGGGCAGTTTCAGATTCTTGACCGTAATGGCAATCCGCCGCCGCAGAATGAGCAGGGATGGAAGGACACGGTGCGAGTAGGTTCCGGTGAGCAGGTGCGGCTCATCATGCGTTTTACTGATTACACCGACGAATCCAATCCCTATATGTACCACTGCCATATCCTCGAGCATGAAGACCGGGGCATGATGGGCCAATTTGTGCTGGTCTAGCTCCTCTCAACATCACGCTTTCCCGACGATATTTCCGTGTCGAAAAAACCAGTTGACATTGTGCTAAATTGTATCACAATACTGATACAGTAAAACAAAGACTACAGGCAGCAAACAGGCTCCAGCCGCCATGAATATCACTATCAATGTCAAAGATGGCGTGCCCATCTACCGCCAGATCGCCAACCAGGTGCGTTACATGGTGGCCTCCGGAATCCTGCGGCCTGGAGAGGAGATTTCACCGGTACGTGCTCTCGCGCTGGAGTTGAATGTAACACCCAACACCGTGGTGAAGGCCTATGACGAGTTGGAGTCACTGGGCGTGATCTATAAGCGCAGAGGTGCGGGCACCTATATCTCCGATTCGGCGGTGACATTGGCAGACCAGGAACGGTTGCGGATTATCGGGCAGAGGATTGATGCCTTGTTAGCAGAAGCGCACCAACTGAACTTCAGCCAACAGGAGCTCGATCAGTTGATCGAAGAGCGCAGGACGGAAATGGAAAAGGGGGATGCATCCACATGAATTCCAACACCAACAATCTGGTCGTGGAAATCGATCGTCTGGAGCGTCGCTTCGGGAAAACCCACGCGCTCAGCAACATCAACCTGAAACTGGAGAGAGGCGGGGTCTATGGTCTCGTTGGAGCCAATGGGGCAGGCAAGACCACACTGATCAAGCACATCCTCGGTTTGCTGCGTTGTCAGTCCGGATCGGTCAGGGTATTTGGTGAAGACCCGGTGCAACAACCCCAGTCGGTTCTGTCACACATCGGTTATCTGTCAGAAGAACGAGACATACCGGACTGGATGAGCATCGCCGAGTTCTGCGACTACGTGCATGCTTTCCACCCATCCTGGGATGAGAGCTATGCGCAGGAACTGCTGCAGACCTTCAACCTGGGGCGCGACAAACGCTTGGGCGAGCTGTCGCGCGGCATGCGTGCCCAGGTCGCGCTCATCGGCGCTGTGGCGCACAAGCCTGATCTGCTGATTCTCGATGAGCCATCGAGTGGCCTCGATGCAATCGTGCGCAAGGATATTCTCAATGCGGTAGTACGCACCATTTCCGAGGAGGGCCGTACGGTCCTGTTCTCCTCCCATTTATTGGAGGAGGTGGAGCGCCTGTCTGACCACGTGATCATGATTCAGGATGGCAATATCGTCATGGATGAACCGTTGGAGATACTGGGGCAGTCTCATCATGTCTCGGAGTTACGCTTCGTTGAGATTCAGACGCAGTTACCGGCGCTGTCCGAAGTGCTGACTGTCAGTGGCGAGGGCAGGTCCTGGCACGTAATTCACTGCGGCAGTCCTGACCAGTTGAGTGATGCTGTCAGGTCCTTGCGGGGAGAGCTGGTGTCTACGCGTAACGCAAGCCTGGAAGAAATTTTCATTGCACGGGTGGGGCGCATCGATAAGGCGGAGGCTCGATAGCCATGGCAATGCAAGGCCCCGTAGCAGGACTTCTCTGGCTATTGTGGCAAAGAGCCCGATTACCGTTCATTGTGGGTGTATCCGCAATCATCGGTATCGGATCTTTGATGCTGGTGTACTTCCTGACTGATGAAAGCGATATAGAGCGAGCCAACACGATCGCTGTCGTCAGTGCTGTTGGGGTGCTGATGATGGTGATGGGCATTTCTGCAGTTCTGGCCCGAGGTGGCAATGTCAAGGCAGGTACCGGATTTTTACTGCGCAGTGAATTTCATTACCCGGTAAAAACATTCACTCTCTGCGCCGTCCCGTTCCTGTTCATCGTGGGCCTGGTGTATCTGGGGTTCGTAATTTCTGTCAGCCTGCTCTGCGAAATCTTCGGCTTGTCCTATCCCCATCCCCTGTTGCATTTCCTGGTACTGGAGTACCTCATCATTATTACGGCGGTTAGTTGGGCTACCGATAACGCCGCTGAGTCAGGCGTAATCTGGCTGCTCCTGCTTTTGTGTCTCTATATGGGCTGGTTAGTTCCCGATTTCTCGTTCGAGACAGATACCAGCCTGTTTACAGCGGGAGAGCCCTCCTCGCTGATATTGCCCGCGTTGATAGCTGCGACATCGGTTGTGTTGATGTTCCGGGGAGTGCAGCGTCAACGATCTGGTGAGCATCTGTTGTTGTCTGCCGGGCTCGCCACGATGCAATTCCAGGATTGGCGAATTCTCCATCTGTTCCGCAGGATAAAATTCGCCTGTCCAACCACTTCCGGCGATGCGGCTTTCAGATGGCAGCAAAGGCAGTTCAGAGGCGCTCAGGTCGCGATTGGTATGGGTGCCAGTATCGGCATCCTGGTCGTGGTCTTTCTCCAGCTCACTTCAGTTCGCGGCTTCTGGGATGGATCGGTGGACCTGGATGAAATTTCGGGAATTGCCTTTATCTTTTTCTGGGCCGTGACTATCGGAATACTGGCGACGGTGTTTGGTGCCAGTTACTCCAATGGCGTTGCAAGATTCAGTACCTTCGATCGTACATTGCCGCTAAGCACTGCGAAGATGACTGCTATGCGTCTACAGACAGTGGTTATCTGCGTATTACTAATTGGGCTTGTTGAGTTACTTACTATTGCGCTACTGGGCTCGCTGATCCTGGAGAAATTCTCTCTGGTGCGCCAGGAATTTTATCAGCAAGTGCTCGCGCAGTTGGATCAAGGCCTTTTCTATCTGCTCATGAGAGTCATACTTTCTGCTTGCCTGCTCTACGTCTTGGTTGTGCTATGTGCTGTTTTCATTACATGGTTTGCTATCAGGTCCAGGTTGATGACTTTCCTGTTTTCAGCACTGGTCGTGTATTGGTTGCTGGTGGTAGCCGGATTAGTTGCCTTTACCGAGGGCCAGGAGTTCGTTACCACTGCTCAAACAGTAGGCACTATCCATGGCTGGATAATCAGTGCAGGAATCATTGCTGCTGCAATTTATCTGCTGAAATATCTCGTGGATGCCAGAGTTTTGAATGAAAGTCAGGCAATGATTCTGGTTGGAGTTGGATTATCGCTCGCAGTATTGCAACTGGTTGATTTGCAATTCTTTGCCGAGTTGAATAGCGACGGCTCGATTGATGCTAACGTGCTCTCATATAGCGCTGGTTTGTTGCCACTAACTGCTACGGTAGTGGCTCTATGGACCCAGTTCCGCGTGCGGCATGGTTGATGTCTAGCTGGATTTCAAGGGCAGGCCTTCTGCCTGCCAGCGTAGCAAGCCACCGTTAATGTTGGCGACCTGAGAAACACCATCATTGCGCAACATATTGAACGCCAGTACCGAGCGCTTGCCACTACGACAAACGGTAAGCACTGGTTTGTCTCTTGGTACTTCCTGCAAGCGATCTTTCAACTCATCGATGGGAATAGAGATGGCGCCTTCAATCTTCTCTGCTTCCTCCTCCAGTTCAGCCGCCGACCTGACATCTAATACAGAGACATCTGGCAGGTTAGCTGCCACCCATTGCGGGGATACTTCGACCACACCACTGTAAGTAGTGGTGACTGGTGCCCAGGCCGGCTGCTCCGGCATCTGCTCTTCTTCCGGCCTGCCCGCCTTAAGATTCGCAGGCACTGCTATGTCCAGCTGCTTGGGATGGGGCAGCTGCATATTTTCCATATAGCCCACGAAGTCGGTCTCATTGGCTTCACCGCCGATGCGGGGATTGAGTGCCTTTTCTTCGCCAATGGTACTTGAGGTCCGCCCCGAGTAGTCATGGGCGGGATAAACCGTGCAGGTATCCGGTAATTTAAACAGGCCGTCCTTGATTGAGTGGAACAGCCGTTGCGCGGACCCTTGCTGAAAATCGGTGCGGCCACAGCCGCGTATCAGCAGGGCATCACCGGTAAACACCATGGACTCATCGTCCAAAACATAGCTCACGCAGCCATCTGTATGCCCGGGTGTTGCAAGCACGGACAGGGAACGCTTGCCAAATTTGATCGAAGCACCTGGCTTTGCATAGTCATCGAGTGGTTCGATACCAGAGGCTTGCGAGGCTACTTGTTTACAGCCTGTCTTGTGTTTCAGCAGCCAGGCACCGGTCACATGATCGGCATGACAGTGCGTGTCCAGGCAGGCCACCAGCCTGAGCCCCAGTTC